>JAYVWK010000448.1:0-6079 GCA_043786185.1 Burkholderiales bacterium | reverse complement strand
GGGCATGTGCAGGTCACGTTTGCCACGCCGCTAAGCACTCTTGCGCATATCAGGGAGGGCAAGCTGCGCGCCCTGGCGGTGCTGCTGCCGGCGCGCTCCAGCCTGCTGCCCACTGTGCCGACCGGCGCCGAGGCCGGCCTGCCGCCGTTTGCCGCCGGCACCTGGGCGGCGCTGTTCGGCCCGCCGAAGCTGCCGCCTGAGATCGTCGTCCGCATGAACCGCGAGGTCAACGCCGCCATCACCCGCCCGGACGTGCGCGACAAGATCGAAAAACTCGGTTTTGATCTGGCCGGCTCCACCCCGGAGGAAATGGCCGCGTTTCTGCAGGATCAGCTGCAGGCCTGGGGCCGCGCGTTTCGTGAAGCGGACATGCATCCCGAGTAGAACTCTTTCCACCCGCGTCAGGAGAATCGAGCATCATGTACAAGCCCTTGTTGAGCGTCGCATTGTTTGTAGCTTCGCTGGCCGTTCCGCAGACAGCCTGGACCCAGGCCTACCCGGTGCGCCCGGTGAAAGTCGTGGTGCCCTTTGCTCCGGGAGCGGCCACCGACATCGTCGCGCGCCTGGTGGCCGATGAACTGCGCGTGTCGCTTGGTCAGGCCTTTGTCATCGACAACAAGCCGGGCGGCTCGGCGCGCATCGGTGCCGAACTGGTGGCCGCGGCGCCGCCCGATGGCTATACCCTGCTGGTCACCACCAACACCTCGCACTCGGCCAACCCGCACCTGTTCAAGAAGTTGAGTTACGATCCCGTTCGCGATTTCGCGCCGGTGGGCGGCATCATGCATATCCCGGTGATCGTGGTGGTAAACCCGAAACTGCCGGTGAATTCGCTGCAGGAACTGATCGACTACAGCCGCGCCCGCCCGGGCCGCGTGTCCTATGGCTATGGCAACAGCATCGGCCAGGTGACCGGCGCGGCCTTTGCCAAGGCCGCAGGCCTTGACGTGATCGCCACGCCCTACAAGAGTTCGCCGCAGGCGATGACCGACCTTTTGGGCGAGCAGATCGGCTATGCGGTGACCGACATGGCCGCCGGCCAGGCGCTGGTGAAGTCCGGCAAGTTGAAGGCGCTGGCGGTATCGAGTGAAAAGCGCTCCAGCATCATGCCGGAGCTGGCGACCATGGCCGAGACGCCGGCGCTGGCCGGCTTCGAGTTGATCGCCTGGGTGGCGATGTTCGCACCGGCCGGCACGCCACCGGACATCGTCAACCGCTTGAGCACCGAGGTGCGTCGCGCGCTGGCCAAGCCTGAGGTGCGTGAAAAGATCGCCGGCTTCGCAGCCGACGTGACGCCTTCGAGCCCGGAGCAGCTTGCCGGCTTCGTCCGCGCGCAGCTGGCAAGCTGGGGCAAGCGTATCAAGGATGCGGGGATTGAGCCGGAGTGAACCTCTACGGCCCGTGCCCGGTGCGCCGCCCTCGCATGCGACTATAGTGAACTACGCGAACCTACGAAGCCTGCCAATCCATGAAAAGCGTCACCCCGGAACCCACCCGCAAGAACCAGATCGACGCACTGCTCCTGAAGTTGCCGGGCGTGGCCGGGAAAAAAGTCAACGGCCTTGACGCCTATTTCGTCGGCGACAAGATGTTCGCCTGCATCAGCGGCGAGGGCATCGGCCTGCGCCTGCCCTCCAAGACCGCCGACGAATTGCAGTTCTCGCGCGCCAACGTCAGCCACTTCAACCCCGGCGGCATGTCGAGCACGCGCGAGTGGATTCAGATCAACCGCGCTGATGCTGCCGAGTACTCGCAGGATATCGAACTGTTTCAGGCCTCGCACGCGTTCGTCAAGGCTGCGCGCAGCCGTTGATCCCGCATTGCGCGGTCTCAGGGTTTCAGTTCGACCAGCACCTCGTGATAGCGGTGGTCGTCGACATTTTTCGCCGCGTGGGTGTCGCCGCCGCTGCGGTAGTACACGCGGCCCGCTTCGAGGGTTGCGCGCACCGCGCCGCTTGCGCGCGTGACTTCCAGCGTGCCGCCTTCAATCGGGTAAAAGAAGTAGTCGTGTTCGTGCTTGTGCGCGTCGATCGTCTCGCCCGGTTGCAGGGTGAACTCCCACACGCGAACGCGTTCGTTCTCGAAAATCAGCTTGCTGCCGACTTGGGCCATCGTGTTTCTCCCTTGGACAAAATATGTTGACTTTTTTCATGGTACGCCGTGAAGGCTCCTGGCGCGCCGGCCGTACGCGCCCCTTGTGGTCCAAGTGCCATGCAAGGTAGCTCGTAATGACCAGTCGCAACATCCAGGCATGGCAATCAATCTGATTCTGGCGCTCAACATCCTCGTCTTCGTGGGCGTCACCGCCGCGCGGATCGTGTTTTCGCTTTACGCACTCGAACTCGGCGCCAACGCCGCCGGGGTCGGCGCCATCCTGGCCATGGTGTATCTGTTTCCCCTCTTGCTCTCCTGGCCGATCGGCGTGCTGGCCGACCGCTTCGGTTCGCGTTGGCTGCTGGCAGGCGGCGCCGCGGGCGGTGCCGGCGGCATGATGGTGCCCTACTTCTTTCCTGCCCTGCCCTCGCTTTACGTAGCCGCGGCCATGCTGGGCCTGACCATCGTGTTGACCACCGTGCTGGGTCAGAACCTGGTCGGCATCCTGAGCCAGGTACACCAACGCGCCCGCAATTTCAGCAACTACAGCATGACCGGCTCGGCCGCCATCTTTCTGGGGCCATTGCTGGCGGGCTTCGTGATCGACCACTTCGGACACTTGGTCGCGTGTCTGGCGGTTGCAGGCCTGCTTCTAGTCGCCCTGGGCACCTTGTTGGTGTTTGGCGGCGTGTTGCCGGCCAGCGAAGGCCGGCCGAGTTCAGGCGGCAAGCTGCTGGAAACACTCAAGGATCCGCAGTTGCGGCGCATGCTGGTGGTGAGCAGCCTTGCACAACTCGCCAACGATCTGTTTCAGGCATTCCTGCCGATCCATGCCCACGGCATGGGCCTGTCAGCGTCGGTCATCGGCGGCCTGCTCGCCGCGCTCGCGGTGGGCTCCTTCGGTATCCGCATTGTCATGTTCCGCCTGATCAAACCGATCGGTGAATACAGGCTGCTGGCGCTCGCGTTCTATGTCGGCGCCGCCGTGTTCGCGCTGGTACCTCTGGTGCAGGACCAGACCCTGCTTGCGGCTCTGGCGTTCGCATTCGGCATATCCCTTGGAGCCACGCAAACACTGACCTTGATGTTGATGTTCAGCGGCGCGCCGCATGGACAAGCGGGCGCGACCGTGGGTTTGCGCTCAACGGTGAACAACATCGCGCGCATCGCCGGCCCGGCGCTATTCGGTGTGATCGGTGCGCTGGCGGGTTTGATGGCCGTCTTCTGGATCAACGGCGTGCTGATGGCCGCAGGGGGGCGCTTCTGCAAGCCGGGCAAGGCTGCAAACCAGCCAGGGCCATGATGCACGCACCAGGCGAACCCCGGCTCATCCGCACGTGACTCCTTGGAAGGTGACGCTTATCTGCGCACCGCGGTCCGCATCAACTCCTCCACCTGGGCCTTCCAGAAACGCGCCTGGCCGGTGGTGCCATGTCCAAACGTGTTCTCGCTGCCGGGTACCAGATAAAGCCGCGCGTTGCGGATGCGTTTGAGTTCCTTTTCCACTACACCCAGTTCCGGCGGGTTACGCTCGTCGTCGGCGGAATTGATCACCAGCAGAGCAGCGTTGATGCGCTCCAGCATCGGTGCCACGTTGTAGTCGCGCGAGGCGTCCCACTGGAACAGGTGGTCGTTGGCGTCGGCATTGAACGGTCCGTTCAGGCGCTGGTTGACCAGTGCGTCCGCGCGCTCGCGCGTCGGTGCCGCCTTGTACAGCCCCTGGTTGCCGCCGTTGGTGCCGAAGCCGTAGAACACCGAGGCCAGTTGAAAGCTGCGCGGTTGCCTGGTGTAGTTGCCCTCCATCCACTCCGGGTCACGGCGGATCGATTCGATCAGCAGTTTGCGCATGATCCAGTTGCGGCCCGACATCTCGCTGGGCATCGAGGCCATCGGCACGAGCGCGTCCATGAAGTCCGGATACTTCACGCCCCACATCCAGGTGTGCATGCCGCCCATCGAGTTGCCCAGCACCAGGCGCAGGCGCTTGATGCCCAGGCCCTCGGTGACCAGCCGGTACTGCGCGGCCACCATGTCGTCGTAGTTGTATTTCGGAAACTTCGCGCGCAGGCCGTCGGAGGGCTTGCTGGTCTTGCCGGTGCCGATGGCGTCGGGCAGGATGATGAAGTACTTGCCGGCATCCAGCGGCTGCCCCGGTCCGAACAGTTCGCCGCCGAAGGTGGGGCTGAGCATGCCGGCGCCGGAGCCGGTGGTGCCGTGCAGGATCAGTACCGGTTCGCCGGTCGGTGCGCCCAGGGTGGTGTAGTGGATGCGCAGTTCCGGCATCACCTCGCCGGTGTGAAAGCGAAAGTCTTTTGCGATCCAGGCGGCTTCCCTGGGTGTGGCGGCGTTCTGGGCCAGTGCCGTTATCGACGCCAGCACCAGGATTAGTTGCAAGCTTGTGCGGAACAGCCTTTGCAAAGTCATCATGTCTCTCTCCTTGTTTGTATTTCCAGCGCATTACCGCGCTTGGTGCGGATTCGGCAGCGCTTGATCGGCGCACACCACAAAGCTCACACCGCAAGGCGCTGGAGAACCGCTTCCGCAGTATCCACCCAACCGAACTTCATGGCGAAGTTTTTCAGCGTTGCCGCATGCAGGTCCGGCGCGAACGAAGATACCGCGTCAGCCACCATGGTGGTCGCGAAGCCGTGATGAAAGGCCTCGCGCGCGGTTTCCTCCACGCAGATCTGCGTCACCGTTCCGGTCACCACCAGCGAACGCACGCCGCGCTGGCGCAGCAGGTCCGACAGAGGCGTGCCGTGAAAGGCGCCATAGCCGTACTTTTCAATGATCAGGTCATGCGGGGCCGGGGCGAGTTCGGTGACGATGTCGGTGCATTCGAGGGCAGTTGCCGTGTCGTCGTAACGACGCAGCACACCCTTGTGGCAACACAACGTAGGCGGCGCGCATTGCGGCGACCAGCGCCACAACAGGCTTGGTTCCGGCGTCGCAAGAAACTTGGTGTACACCACCGGTGCGCCCAGCTTGCGAAACGCGTCGAGCAGATACCGATGGGCGTCGAACGTGGCGCGCGCAGCGGGTACTTCGAGCGGTGCGCCGGTACGCACGAAGTCGTTCTGCATGTCGACTACCAACAAGGCCGGTGCGACAAAGCGGGTGTCATCGATCACGACTTGCCTCGTAGTTCGCGCGCGATGCGCTCCAGCAGCATTTCGGTCGAACCGTCGGTGAAGGCGGCAGCCTGTGCGCCCTCTATGTGACGCAAAAACGGATGGCAGTCGCGCAAACCTTCGGCGCCCATGGCGTGCAGCAAGGCACCGAGGTGGCGCTGCGCCATGCGGGTGGCGAACACCTTGGCGCGCGCCGCCGCTCCCTGCACGTCAGCGCCGGCATCGAGTTTGCCTACGGCATCGGCCACCATCAGGCGCGCCGCTTCGAGATCGACCGCGGCATCGGCTAAGCTCCAGCGCCAGCCCTGATGGTCGAACAGTATCTGGCCGAAGGTGCTGCGCTTGCGGCCGTAGTTGGCGGCGATGGTCAGCGCGGCATCGACCATGCCGCAACACATGGCTGCCACGTAGATGCGTGCGCCGTTGATCGAGGTCATGGCGCGCTTGAAGGCCTGGCCCGGGGCGAACAGCATTTCGTCAGCGGCGGCGACATAGCCTGCGAGCCGGAAGCTGCCCGTACCCATCGCCGGCAGCGCGCCGGTCATCGGCGCGCCGCGCGCGAAGCCGGCGCGGTTGGCATCGACCACGAAGGCGGCGATGCCGGCGGCGCCGCTGTCGGGCCGGGTTTGCGCATACACCAGCAACACCTCGGCATGCAGCGCATTGATGATCCAGGCCTTGGCGCCGTCGAGGCGCCAGTTGCCGTCGACCGGCGTGGCGGTGGTTTTGATCGCGGCGAAATCGGAACCGGCGCCGGGCTCGGTGAGCGCGGTGCAGGCGGATTTTCTGCCCGCCACGAGCTCAGGTACGTAGCGCTGTGCGATTGCGGCGTCGGCGCTGCGCGCCAGATGATT
>JAYVWK010000447.1:0-2600 GCA_043786185.1 Burkholderiales bacterium | reverse complement strand
GCGCGGCGGGCGCGCTTGGTGATCGTCGAAGTCAATCGCCATGCGCCGATTGTCGCCGGGGGAGAAATCCCCGCCGATGTGCCGATCCATATGCTGGTGGCAAGCGAGCGGCCCTTGGCCCAGCAGGCGTACCCGCTGGCCGGGCCGGAAGAAGCGCGGATCGCGACTCACGTTGCCGGCCTGGTGGCTGAGGGCGCGACCTTGCAGGTCGGCGTCGGTTCCCTGGCTGGCGCGCTGATCAGTTCGGTGTCGGGCCATCGGCATCTCGGGTTCCATTCCGGGCTGATGAACGACGACGTGATGCACCTGATGCAAAGTGGTGCGCTCGACAATTCGCGCAAGACGGTCGATGCGGGCATCAGCGTTTTCGGCAATCCGGTCGGCACCACGGCACTTTATGAATTCGTGCATCGCAATCCGGCGCTGCGCATGGCGCCCGGTGTTTACACCCATGCGCGCGAGGTATTGGCACGCATTGACCGGCTGACGGCGCTCAATTCCGGCTTGCAGGTTGACTTAGGCGGCCAAGTGAACGCGGAATCGGCGGGCAATCGTTATCTGGGCGGCGTCGGCGGGTTGGCCGACTTCGTGCGCGGCGCGCTCGCGGCGCGCGAGGGCCGGGCGATCATCGCCATGCCCTCATGCGCCAAGGGTGGAACGGTTTCGCGCATCGTCGCACGTCTCGACGGCCCGGCCACACTTGGGGCCTGCGATGCCGATTGCATCGTCACCGAATGGGGCGTCGCGCATCTGCGCGACAAGTCCTTGCGTGAACGCGCCCGTCAGATGATCGGCATTGCGCATCCTGAACAGCGCGCGGCCTTGCAGGCGCAAGCGCAAGCGGCCGGCCTGGTCTGAGCCAGCCCGTGTCGCTACGGGTCATCGCTGGACTGTTCAGCCCGATTTGGTCAGCGTGGTCGAATAACTGAACAGGTCGCCGGTGTGCCAGGTGGTGGCCGCAGCGGTGATGCCGCCGCTGCTGCCCACGTAGACTCGCATGGACTTGAGCATCGCCGTACCGGGCCGCACCTTGAGGATCGCCGCCAGCGTTTTCGAAGCCGCTTCGGCCATCAGTGTCTGTTCGATGCTCGAAAGATGCGGGGTATCCACCTTGCGTACGAACAGCAGGGTTGCGACCGCGGGATCGAGCATGCGTTCACGCTGGGCCTTGCTGGCCACCGGAAAATGGATTTCGGAATAGGCGAATGGCCGATTGTCGTGGCGTTGGTAGCGGATGCCCTTGAGCAGCATGCACGGGCTGCCGGCTTTCTGCTTGAGCAGGGCGGCGCTCGCCGGATCGAGCACGATGATGCTCGATTCGGTAACCTTCAGGCGCGACGCATTGCCGTATTGCAGGACGTCGCCCACCGACTGGATGCGCTGGTTGTAGCGCAGAGGCAACTGATTGCTGACAACCGTGGAACCGACGCGGCGCTTGCGCGTGATCATGCCGGTCGCCTCGATCAGCCGCATGGCGTCGCGCGCGGTGTGGCGGCTGATGGCGTAGCGCTGCGCCAGTTCGTTCTCGCCGGGCAACACGGCCCCCAGCGGGTATTTGCCGGTCAGGATGCCCTGAATCAGGGTGTCGGCAATCACGCGGTAGCGCGGTATTGCCGGCTTCTGAAGTGGTATCGCGGGTAGGGAGGTGGCCAAATTTCTTGCGAGCCTCGGGGTTCAGGCTGGACGCTATTGGCGCCCGGACGAATTGGAAGGATGAGCCTGGCGGTGATTGCCGCTGCACGGGGCTATGGAATAATATGACCGTACATATTGCCATAGTCTGCGGGTGACGCACAGCCCCGCTCGGGATCATCAACATGCGCGCCGCAACTTATTATCAGGCCATCGACCTGCCTGCGCTGGCCGAACAGTATCCGGTAGGCGATGCCTTCTTGCGCCGCTTCGCCGCCATGGGAGCGGATGCCCTGCGTGCGCGCCAGGACGCCCAGTTCATGCGCGCAATGGCGCGCGCCTGGCAGATTCCGTTTTATCAGCGGCTGTGGGGTGCGGCCGGCGTGGCGCGTGGCGATATCCGTTCGCTTGATGACATCGCGCGCCTGCCCACCTTCGGCAAGGACGAGGTGATGGCCAGCATTGCGCGAAGCCCGCCGTTTGGCGATCACCACGGGCGCGAAATTCCGGTCGACGGCCGGCTGTTGCCGATGATCGTGCACACCACCTCGGGCACCACCGGCACGCCGCAGCCGCTGATCTACAGCCCGAAGACCCGCGAAGTGCAAAATTTGCTGCTGGCGCGCCTGTACCGGCTGCAGGGCATGGGGCCGCAGGATGTGGTGCATTCGGTCTACGGCCATGGCCTGATCAACGGTGGCCACTACATTCGCGAGGCGATCACGCACTACACGCAGGCGATATTCCTGTCGGCCGGCACCGGCATCGAAACGCCTTCGGCCAAGCAGGTCGAGATCATGCGTGATTTCGGGGTGAGCGTGCTGGTGGGCTTCGGTGATTACCTGAAGCGCCTGGCACAGGTGGCCGTGGAGCAGGGCATCGACCCGCAGAAGGACATCCGCCTGCGCATGATCTGCGGGCACCTGAGCGAGGAGCTGCGCGTCTCCCTGGCCCAGGCTTGGGGCGCT
>JAYVWK010000446.1:0-5280 GCA_043786185.1 Burkholderiales bacterium | reverse complement strand
TCATTTCCTCCATCGACACCAAAGGGCCGACGCTCTTGTGGAACACCACGCGTTTTTCTTCCTGGTAGCGCGAAGCGGAACCACCATAGCCCACGGCCAGGTCCTGCAGCTGACACTCGCCTCCCTGATCGCAGATCGGGCAGTCAAGCGGGTGGTTGATCAGTAGAAACTCCATCACGCCCGCTTGCGCCTTGCGCGCCTGCTCGGAAGCGGTGAACACCTTCATGCCTTGGGTTACCGGAGTGGCACAGGCAGGCAGGGGTTTGGGCGCCTTTTCGACCTGCACCAGACACATGCGGCAGTTCGCTGCGATCGAAAGTTTCTTGTGATAGCAGAAGTGCGGAATGTAAGTACCGAGCTTGTTGGCAGCGTCCATCACCATGCTGCCTTCAAGCACCTCTACCTTGCTGCCGTCGATTTCCAGTTCAATCATGGGTTCGCCTCAAGGCCCTTCTTAAACGTAGGCCGGCACGAGGCAATGCTTGTGCTCGATGTGGTATGCGAACTCGTCGCGATAATTCTTGATGAAGGCGCGCACCGGCATCGCCGCGGCATCGCCGAGCGCGCAAATTGTGCGGCCCTGGATGTTGTCCGCCACTGAGTTGAGCAGATCCAGATCGTCGGGACGGCCCAGCCCGTGTTCGATCCGATGCACCACCCGGTACAGCCAGCCGGTGCCTTCGCGACACGGCGTGCACTGACCGCACGATTCCTCGAAATAAAAGTAGGACAGCCGCAACAGGGATTTCACCATGCAACGGGTCTCGTCCATCACGATCACCGCGCCGGAGCCCAGCATCGACCCCGCCTTGGCAATCGAGTCATAGTCCATATCGGTGGCCATCATGACTTCACCGGTCAATACCGGCATCGAGGATCCGCCGGGAATCACCGCCTTGATCTTTTTGCCGCCGCGCATGCCGCCGGCAATCTCGAGCAGCTTCGCAAACGGGGTGCCAAGTGGTATCTCGTAATTGCCGGGCTTCTCAACGTCGCCCGAAATCGAAAATATCTTGGTACCGCCGTTGTTCGGTTTGCCGATTTCAAGAAATTTGTCACCGCCGTTGTTGATGATCCACGGCACTGCGGCGAAAGTCTCGGTGTTGTTGATAGTGGTTGGCCTGCCATACAAGCCGAAGCTGGCCGGAAACGGCGGCTTGAAGCGTGGCAGACCTTTCTTGCCTTCAAGCGACTCCAGCAGTGCCGTTTCCTCACCGCAAATATAGGCACCGTAACCATGATGGCCATACAGTTCGAACGAGAACTCGGAACCAAGGATTTTCTGGCCGAGATAGCCGGCCGCGCGCGCCTGGTCAAGCGCCTCTTCAAATCGCTCGTAATCGGCCCAGATTTCGCCATGAATATAGTTGTAGCCCACCGGCACGCCCATCGCGAAGCCGGCGATGATCATGCCTTCTATCAGCATATGCGGGTTGTAGCGAATGATGTCGCGATCCTTGAACGTGCCCGGCTCGCCCTCGTCGGAATTGCATACCACGTACTTGGCACCAGGCAGCCCGCGCGGCATGAAGCTCCATTTGAGTCCGGTCGGAAAACCGGCGCCGCCACGTCCGCGCAGGGCTGACTTCTTGACCTCGGCAATCACATCTTCAGGCTTGATCCCGATCTGCAGGATTTTCCTGAGCGCACTGTAACCACCACGCTTCTCGTAGTCCGCCAAACCCCAGTTCTTGCCGTCCAGTCCAGCAAGAATCAGCGGATTGATGTGGCGATCGTGCAGGCAAGTCATTTCAGCTCCTCCAGGAGCTGGTCGATTTTCTGGTGCGACATAAAGCTGCACATGCGCTTGTTGTTGACCAGCATCACCGGTGCATCTCCGCAAGCGCCCATGCATTCGCCCTCGACCAGTGTGAACCTGCCGTCGGCGGTAGTTTCGCGGAAGCCGACGCCAAGTTTTTGCTTGAGGTAATCGGCGGCCACGGTCCCACCTGATAACGCGCATGGAAGATTGGTGCAAACGTTGATCTTGTGGCGTCCGACCGGCTTGACGTTGTACATGTTGTAAAACGTAGCAACTTCCTGCACCGCTACGGCCGGCATGCGCAGGTAATCCGCGACCTCTTGCATGGTCTCCGGGCTCAGCCAGGCCCTTTCGTCCTGCGCTATTGCCAGCGCGGCCATCACGGCAGACTGGCGCTGATCGGCCGGGTACTTGGCGATCTCACGGTCGATCTTTCTGAAAGCTTCCGAACTGAGCATTGGGTTTCGTATATCTACCGGTCGATTTCGCCGAACACGATGTCCTGGGTTCCGATGATGGTCACCACATCAGCAAGCATGTGGCCGCGCGACATCTCGTCCAAAGCCTGCAGATGGGCGAACCCCGGCGCGCGAATCTTCAGGCGGTAGGGTTTGTTGGCACCGTCGGACACCAGGTACACGCCGAACTCACCCTTGGGATGCTCCACCGCGCAGTAGGCTTCGCCTACCGGTACGTGAAAACCTTCGGTGAAAAGTTTGAAGTGGTGGATCAGCTCTTCCATGTTGGTCTTCATCGCCACGCGCGAAGGGGGTGCGACCTTGTGGTTGGACGTCATCACCGGCCCATGGTTGTTGCGCAGCCACTCCACGCACTGGCGGATGATCTTGTTTGACTCGCGCAGTTCCTGCACACGCACCAGGTAGCGGTCATAACAGTCGCCGTTGGTACCGACAGGAATATCGAAGTCAAGAAGATCATAGACCTCATAGGGCTGCTTCTTGCGCAAGTCCCACTCGACGCCGGAGCCGCGCAGCATCGGACCGGTAAAGCCCATCGCTTGCGCCCGCTCCGGCGTGACGATGCCGACATCGACTAAGCGCTGCTTCCAGATGCGGTTGTCGGTCAGAAGCGTTTCATACTCGTCGATGTAACGCGGAAAGCGGTTGGTGAAATCCTCGATGAAATCCAGCAGGGACCCCTGCCGGTTTTCGTTCATCGCCTTGACCGCGACATCGCTGCGCGCCTTGTTGCTGCGATATTGCGGCATCACGTCAGGCAGGTCACGGTATACCCCGCCCGGGCGGTAATAGGCGGCGTGCAGACGTGCGCCCGACACCGCCTCATAGCAATCCATCAGATCCTCGCGCTCGCGAAACGCGTAGAGGAATACAGTCATCGCACCGACATCGAGCGCATGGGCACCCAGCCACAGCAAGTGGTTGAGCACGCGCGTGATCTCGTCGAACATCACGCGGATGTACTGTGCGCGCAGCGGCACGTCCACCCCCATCAACTTCTCGATCGACATCACATACGCATGCTCATTGACCATCATCGACACATAGTCGAGACGATCCATATACGGCACCGACTGGATGAAAGTTTTCTGCTCGGCCAGTTTCTCGGTCGCACGATGCAACAGGCCGATGTGCGGGTCGGCGCGCTGCACCACCTCGCCGTCGAGTTCGAGCACCAGGCGCAATACGCCGTGGGCCGCCGGATGTTGCGGTCCGAAGTTGAGGGTGTAGTTCTTGATCTCGGCCATACCTTACTTCTTCGATCCCGCGTAGCTCTCTTCGCGAATGATGCGCGGCACGATCTCGCGCGGCTCGATGGACACCGGCTGGTAGATCACGCGTTTCTGCTCCGGGTCGTAGCGCATTTCCACATGACCCGAAATCGGAAAATCCTTACGGAACGGGTGTCCGATGAAGCCATAGTCGGTGAGGATGCGGCGCAGGTCGCTGTGCCCTTCGTACATGATGCCAAACAGGTCGAACGCTTCGCGCTCATACCAACCCACCGAATTCCAGACCGTACACACCGAAGCCAGCACCGGGAAGTCGTCATCGGTGCAGAAAACACGGACGCGGACGCGCCAGTTGTGCTCGATCGAAAGAAGGTGAAGTACGGTCGCAAAACGTGCACCCCGCCACGTACCCTCCCCGTAAGTCGAATAGTCGACGCCGCACAAATCGAGGCACTCGCCAAAGCGCAGTCCTGGGTCATCGCGCAGAATGCGCGCGCTCTCGAGATAGTCGGCGTGCTTGACCACAACGGTCAATTCGCCCAGCGCCAGCGTTGAAGATAGCGCGCGCTGACCCAGTGCAGTCTGCAAGTTTGCCTGAAGCGTTTCCAGCCGGGTCATGAATAAGGTCGAGTAAGGGCCGGAATCAGCGTGCGATTGTATTGGTGCGGCGGATCTTGTTCTGTAACTGAAGAATTCCGTACAGGAGTGCCTCAGCCGTCGGCGGACAGCCCGGCACATAAACATCCACCGGAACGATGCGATCACAGCCGCGCACCACCGAATAGGAGTAGTGGTAATAGCCGCCGCCATTGGCGCAGGAACCCATTGAAATCACCCAGCGTGGTTCCGCCATCTGGTCATAAACTTTGCGCAGCGCCGGCGCCATCTTGTTGCACAAGGTGCCTGCCACGATCATCACGTCAGACTGTCGTGGGCTGGGCCGAAACACGATACCGAAACGGTCGAGGTCGTAGCGCGCGGCACCGGCATGCATCATCTCGACCGCACAGCACGCAAGGCCGAAGGTCATGGGCCAAAGCGACCCAGTGCGGGTCCAGTTGATCAGTTTGTCGGCGGTTGTGGTTACAAACCCCTCCGACATCACTCCCTCGATACTCATGGCTTGTTCACTCCGCCGCTACTCCCAATCGAGCGCGCCTTTCTTCCACAGGTACACGAAGCCGAGCACCAGCTCGAGCAAGAAAATCAGAATAACCACGAAAACCTGCGGGCCAAGTTCGCGCGCGACCGCGGCCCAAGGAAACAGCAACGCAGTTTCCAGGTCGAACAGGATGAACAGGATGGCCACAAGATAGTAGCGCACGTCGAACTTCATGCGCGCGTCTTCAAAGGCTTCAAACCCGCATTCGTAGGGCGAGAGTTTTTCGCTATCCGGCCGATTGGGCCCGAGTACGCTGCCAAGAATCAGCGGCACGACACCGACACCAATCCCTACTGCGATGAACAGGAGGATCGGGAAATAGTTTTCGAGATTCATTGATTGATCGACTAGCGCCCCGGACGAGGACCCGGGGAATTCCTGCGTTGGTGCCGACGATGAGACTCGAACTCACACGCCTTTCGGCACTGCCCCCTCAAGACAGCGTGTCTACCAATTCCACCACGTCGGCATGCTGTAAACCACAACAATATTGTACTGCCTTTACTTCGGAATCTGCGTACTTTTCGGCGCATCGCCGGACGCTGCTGGCGCCGTTGGCGATGCCGGCACAGCAGGGACTGCCGCAGCCGGCGCCGCGCCACCCGCGCCTGATTGCCCCGGAATCGCCGCCGGCGATGGTATGCC
>JAYVWK010000445.1:0-10862 GCA_043786185.1 Burkholderiales bacterium | reverse complement strand
CTCCACCGACGATTCTTCCATCGCAGAGCCAACTTCAACGGCCACGTCAATGACCACGTCAACGGCCACGTCAACAGCAACACCGGGGCAGCGCCGTCCAGCTGCGAGTGAAGTCACATCAGCAACTTAAACCGGGCGAAATATTGTCTTGACAGCCGGGTCCACTTTAGGCGCGAATACTTCGGCAGCGTTACGCGGGCAGTGCGGAAAAACTGGCATTGACCGGACTTCCTCGGTCAGGGATACTCGGTTCATGCGGTTGAAATTCCTATCCTTGCATCGCCTGCTCGAAGCACGCAACACCAGCGGCGCGCTGGTGATGATTGCGTAGCGGCCCGGTCGTGGCGGCAAATCCAGTCGGAGAATTCATGGGCAAAATCGCAGCGCATCGCTTCCCAGGACGAAACGCGCAGCGGCGCGTGGCTAGAAGATTTGCCGTAGCGGCACTAATGATGCTATGCGCATCTCTCGCTCACGGCCAAGCCACCTATCCGGCAAAACCGATTCGCCTCGTCCTGGTCGTGGCCGCGGGCGGCAGCGCGGACTCGGTAGGCCGCATCGTTGCCGAGCGCCTGGCGCCTGCGCTGGGCCAGCCAGTGCTGGTCGAGAACCGCGGAGGCGCCGGCGGTAACATCGCGTCGCAACTGGTCGCCAAGGCCGCGCCTGACGGCTACACGCTGTTGCTGACGGCGAACAATCACAACGTGAATCCGCGCATCTACAAAGACGCCGGGTACGACCCGCGGCGGGATTTCATGCCGGTGGTCCAGTTATCCGAAGGACCGTCCGTACTGGTCACCCAGCCAACGTCGCAATTCACGACCCTTGGGCAGTTGGTCGAAGCCGCCCGCGCGCAGCCTCGAAAGATTGCCTACGGCAGCGCCGGTTTTGGTCAGCCGGTTCACATCGCCACGGAACTCTTCATGGCGGCATCCCGGATCCAGCTGGTGCACGTTCCGTACAAGGGTGCCGGCCCCGCCCTGCAGGACGCGCTGGGCGGGCAGGTTCCGCTGGTCATGTCGTCGCTCGCGGGCGCGATGCCGCACATACTTGCCGGAAAACTTCGCGCCCTGGCGATCAACGGGGACACCCGCTGGCCTGCGCTGCCGGAGGTGGCGACGATGGCGGAACTCGGCTACCCCGCCGCGACGCATTGGCTGTGGCTTGGCATAGTGGCGCCGGCGAATACGCCGGCCGCGATCGTCGACCGCTTCAACCGCGAAGTCGACCTGGTTCTTCGCGACGCCACGATTCGGGACCGACTCCTTGCGCTGGGGACCGCGCCGATTGGCGGATCCCCGGCCGCCTTCGCAAAGAAGCTGGACGCCGACTTCAACGCGGTGGAGGAACTCGTCGCCCGTACCGGGATGAAGGCCGAATAGCCCGCACGGCGACCACGGCAACACGCCCCCTGCGGACTTCGAAGGAATCAATATGACATTGCCATTGCAAGGCCTGCGCGTCCTCGACCTGACCCGATGGTTGGCCGGACCGTTCTGCACCACCATCCTTGGCGATCTCGGCGCCGACGTGGCGAAAGTGGAACCCATCGGCGACGGCGACTTGATCCGGCTGTGGGGGCCGTTCGACCGCGGCATCAGCGTGTATTACCTCAGTGTGAGCAGGAACAAGAAAAGCATCGCGGTCAATTTCCGCGACCCACGCGGCATCGACCTGATCCGCGAAATGGCGCTGCGCGCCGATGTCGTGGTCGAAAATTTCAAGCTCGGCACGCTCGACGACATGGGGCTCGACTTCGCGCAGCTACGCGCGGCGAACCCGAAGCTGATCTGCGCCCGGATCACCGGCATGGGCAGCCACGGGCCCAGTGCGCACTGGCCGAGCGTCGACCAGATCGCCCAGGGCATGTCCGGGCTGATGAGCGTGACCGGACCGGACGCACATTCGCCCACCCGCATGGGCGTGCCGATCGGCGACCTGGTCGGCGGCATGTGGGGCGCGATCGGCATTCAGGCGGCGATCAATCAACGACACCTGACCGGTCAAGGCCAGATCGTCGAGACGTCCCTGCTCGGCGGGCTGGTCGGACTGCTGTGCGTGCAGGGTCAGCGCTTTCTCAGTCTCGGCGAGATTCCCGGCCCGGTGGGCAACGACCATCCGGTCATCTGCCCGTATGGGACGTTCCAGGCGCAGGACGGCATTTTCAATGTCGCTGTCGCCAATCAGAAAATGTGGGACCAACTGTGCAAGTGCATCGGCAAGCCCGCGCTGGCGCACGACGCGCGATTCGCGAACAACGATGCACGGGTCAGCCACCGCGCCGAATTGAACCAGTTGCTCAATGATTCCTTCAAGGCGCGCACGCGGGTCGAGTGGACCAACATGTTGATCGAGGCCGGCATCCCGGCCGGTCCGATCTACAACGTCGGTGAGACGTTGACCGATGTCCAGGTATTGGCCAACGGTCTGGTCGAAACCATCATGCACCCGATCCTGGGGGAGATTCGACAGATCGGCAATCCGGTCCGGCTGGAATCCGCCGGGAATCGGACCGTGCGCCTGCCGCCGCCGCTGTTGGGCCAGCATACGATGGAGATACTGGCCAACTACGGGTTTGCGCCCGAGCGCATCGCGCAGTTGCAGGCGGCTGCCGTGGTCGCCGAATATGCACCCGCCGCAGCCGCCGCACCGACCACGGCGGAAAATGGCCATTAGCGCGCGGCGGACCGCATAGTCGCGCAGACGTGGGGGCGTTGTATGCACTGGGCGAATCGACACGTGCGGCCTGCCCATGCGCGCCCGTCTGTGGCAGGTTGACCGCCTTACGATTGGTTCAGTACAGACGCCGAAATGCGCGCCTGGGCGCACGGCGGCGGCTTTTCGGTGGATAGCTCGGTGCGCATCGAGGGCGCCGACCGCGCCGACCGGACCGGGCAGGAGCGTCTGCTGCGCTATTGTGCCCGTCCGCCTTTCGCGCTTGCGCATCTGCACCGACGCGTTGCCCTGCATCCGGTCTACCGCAACCCCAAGCCGGGGCGTGTGCATCGCCATCGCGATTACGCTGTGCTGGCGCCCAATGCAGCGCTGAGGTCGGTAACAGGCACGTAACGATCAACAATGGGATCAAGCCGCCCAAGCCAGGACCGGAGCAGGGGGTCGATCGGCGTATCGCTTGGTGACGCGTGATTTTCACCTGCCACTCACCCGCCACGCACCCGCCACGCACCCGCCACTCACCCGCCACTCACCCGCCACGGGAGACTCTTGCGCGTCCGGGACCGAGAGTGCCGGATTGACGCTACGACAGTGGAAATTTCCGGACCCGACGCGGGTGACGGCGGGAATACTTCGGCAGCTCTACGCGGGCAGTGCGGAAAAACTGGCATTGACCGGACTTCCTCCGGCCGACCAGACTTCCTCCGGCAGGGATACTCCGTTCATGCGGTTGCAATTCCTGTCCTTGGACGGCCGCATCGAGCATGGATTTCTGGCGTCATCAAGGCGTAGCGGATTGCCGAGCCAAGAGATGCGGCGGCGCCGTTTTCAGGCCCACTCGCCGCGGCCCGCATCGCCCTTGAAAAACGTCCACGTCCTTGGCGACCCGGACCACCGTTGGCAGCGACCCAAATTTATCGCGGTCCAAGCATACGGGTTAAGCTCGGGGCATTTTTCGTTCGAAACTGCTTGAAACTTCTTGCGGCCAGGCGTAACCTCGACTTTGACCCGCCGCGTTTCGCCTATCCGTGCCTCCCTGCGCGGTGCGCGGGCGCCGCCCCGAATCCTGGTTTCGAAGTCGCAATGACGCCACGAAGCCGGGCATCCTCCGGAGCGCGCGACCGCGAGGCGCGGCGCGTGTTGCCGCAGTCCCTGACGAAAGGAGAGTCTATAGACTTAAATCACCGTAACTCGACCCAGCCGCCGGCGTCGATACGCCGGGATACGTCGCGGTAATGCGACGAAATGAGGCCACTTTGATGTGGCGCTCCTGCGAAGCCCTGCGAATATCGTGGGGCTTCGCGTTTGTGAGCCACCGAATACTCAAGTCGCCGGTCAATTCGGCCATCAAGCCCGTCGGCTTCGCAGCAAGTTCGTCCCACTCAATGAGGCTTCGATACCCCACCTCAAAACCAGACAGGTTACGTGCTACTGAATCGGACAACTCATTTGCTCCAGTCACACAAGCACGCAACGCATTGCAGTTCGCGGGCGAAGGGAATAAGCTGGCATCGCCCCCGTCCCAACCACACACTAGGAGACATGCCATGACCGATCACGTCTACAAGCTGCTGGAACTCACCGGCTCATCGAAGGTGAGCATTGAAGACGCCGTCAGCATGGCGATCGCGAAGGCGCATGAAACGGTCCGCAACATTCACTGGTTCAGCGTCACCGAGACCCGTGGCCAGGTGGTCGACGGCAAGGTGGCGCACTGGCAGGTTTCGCTGAAAATCGGTTTCACGCTGGAGTAGCGTACGTTTTGCGCCAAGGTCGTCGCGGCAGGGTGGCGACCTCAAGGCCGCACGACGCGGGCGAACTCGCTGAAGTATTCCGGATAGGTCTTGTTGACGCCTTTCAGGCGTCATTCCCGCGGTGGCGATGCGCGACGTGAACGTCGGCATAGTGAGTTTTTCGGCCAAATCATCTGCGAGAAACGGATTCGCGCAAATCGTGACCGCTTGCTCAATGGCCAAATCAATCAGGCGCGCAGACGGGCTGCGCCAGAGCAGCCCGAGATAACGACGTTGGTGTCAAGAACCAGGCGCATCAGCCATGGTCGCGCGCCAGGTGCTCCGCCACTTCAGCGTCGGACATCGCTTCGCCAGGCACATTCCTGACTTGGGTCAGTGCTGTCGCCAACGTCTTGCCGGCAATGCGCCGGGTCTCAAACTCCAGCCATGCCCTGATGTTGTCGGGCGTGAACAGGCCAAGCGAGGAGGCGCGTTGCGCAACATCGTCCGGTAATTCAATGGTGATTGAGGTCATGCTGTGCTCGCTTGGGACAGCCAATCCTCCTCTTCCTCCTCCTCTTTATGGTAGCGCAATCTGGTAGCGCAATCGCACCAGACGACTGTCCCGAAAGCCGCATGCACAGGACATTAGCGGGCAGTGCCGGATTGACGCTACGACAGCGGGAATTTCCGGTCCCGACGCGGGTGAGGGCGGGAATACTTCGGCAGCTTTACGCCCGCAGTGCGGAAAAGCTGGCATTGACCGGACTTCCTGCGGCAGGGATACTCCGTTCATGCGCTTGAAATTTCCGTCCTTGACGAGCAGTGCTGGCGAACCCGCCCTTGCATCGCACAACGCCGGCAGAGTTGCGCCGGGCATAGGCATCGCGAATGTATACATCACCGGGCTTGCATTGCTGCTGCAAGCGTTAGTTGCTCCAATAACAGGTTCACCAAAGGAGAAATCATGGCAATCACCGTAGTACGTCCCTCGCGGGAAGAAATCACCAAGTGCGTGGCCCGCTACAAGGACCTGACTCGTAACCACGGAGGCCTGCCCGACGCCGGACTGGTCGGTTACAAGCGCACATTCATGAACATCATCGGATTCACGCCGCCCGAAGGGAAAGGCGCCGGCGAGCGCGTGTTTTCCCCGGTCCCCGACAACATGCGCGCCCATATCACGCACCTGCAGCCCGGCTTCGGCATGGCCTATTTGGAGGCGGCGCCCGGCAACGGAGCGATGATGCACGTGCACGACACCAACGAGACCTTCATTATCATCGAAGGCAAATGGCGCATGTCATGGGAAGGCGACAAGGGCGACGACTCGGTCGAGCTCGATCCGCTCGACGTCGTCTCTTTCCCCCCGCATGTACAGCGGCAGTTCCACTGCCTCTCGGTTCCGACTGGCAAGGACAAAGGCTTGATCCTCGGCGTGATCGGCGGCGACCAGCCGAGTATCGAATATTCGCCCGAGTCGGTGAAGATGATGGTGGAAGCCGGAACCATGGTGGCGGCGTAAGGCGATGTCCTGGTGCTGATTCCTCACGAAATGATTGAAGAGACGATCAACAAGACCGAAGAGGTCGCCGCGACCGAAAACAAGGCGCGCGACGCGATGCGTGGCGGCATGGATGCGCTGGATGCGTATCTCAAGTATGGCAAGTTCCGAGTTGCTTAGGCTCCCACGGGCGCGCCCAGGCAAGCGCTCTGTGATCGGGCGATGATCGGGTTGAAGCTGGTCGCCGCGCCCTTGGCGGTGTGGCTGGCCAGCCAGGCGGGACGGCGGTTCGGTCACCGGGTCGCCGGCCTGATTGGCGGCTTTCCGTTGATTGCCGCGCCGATCATGCTGTTTCTGGCGCAGGACGCACCGCGCGACCTGGTGCTGGAAATCTCATGGCTGATCATGGCCGGCTCGCCCGCGGTGGCTGCGCATTGCGTGATCTATGCGTGGCTGGCGCGTTTCTGCGAGGGGCGCTGGCAATGGGTGGCCTGCCTCTTGTGTGCATGGGCCGGCTGTGTCGCGGTCGCCTGGGTGTTGACCGGGTGGGCGATCATCGGCCTCACCGGCTATGTGCTTGCCCTGGGTCTGGGCCTGCTGCTGGCTTGCCTGATGCCAAAAGCCCGAACGCCGGCCGCCCTGGCGCCGATTCCGGGAATCGAGATCGCGGTGCGCATGGCGGCGGCACTGGTGCTGGCGGCAGCCGCGATGTTCGGTGCCGAAACCTTCGGACCACGGGTGAGCGGGGTGCTGCTGGTGTTTCCGATCACCGCTTCGGTGCTGCCGGTGTTCACATTGGCCCTGCACGGAGCGGATGCCACCGCCCGCCTGCTGTCGGGGTTCGCGCTCGGGCTGCTGGGATTCACCACTTACTTCTTCGTGTTCGCCTCTCTGCTGGCGCGCTCAGGCCCGAGTCTCGCTTTCGTAGCTGGGGCCTTGGCCAGCGTGGCGGTGGTAAGTCTGGTGCTGGGATGGCAACGCCTGCGCGGCCGACGCGGCAAATGAAGACCGCCGCGGCATCGCGCCAGCGCTCCCAGGAGCCATGCAAGCCTGGACGCCGCCATGGTAATGTGAATGCTAATACTTGATCGACGTAACGCGACCATGACACTTACCATCAAGCTTGAACCTGAACTGGAGAAAGCACTGGGCGCGCGCAGTGCCGCGCTGGGACGGCCCAAGAGCGTGTTGGTGCGCGATGCCCTGCGCGCCTACCTGGCCGATTCGGCCTCGCCGTATGAGCTGGGTCGCGACCTGTTCGCACGCCATGCCGGCCCTGCTGATTTGGCATCAAACCGCAAACTGCATTTGGTGGAAGCGCTGGGTGAAAAGCATCGCGGCCGATAGCGGTCCGCTGCTGGCGCTGTTCAATCGCGTGGACACCTGGAATCAACCCGTGCTGGCCTGGCTTGCCGCCAATCCGCGCATCCGCCGGCTGACCACCTGGCCGGTGGTGACTGAAGTGTGTGCGTTGCTTGCGCGCCGGGTCGGCGAACCGGCGGTGATCGTATGCACTCGCTGAATCTTGATCTGGAGCGTGCCGGCCTGCTGCCACCTGGTGCCACCTGCACCATTGAACCGCTTACCGGTGGCGTCTCTTCCGACATCTCCCTGGTGACGGTCGAAGGCCGGAGATTTTGCGTCAAGCGCGCATTGGAGAAGCTGAAGGTCGCCGCCGACTGGCGCGCCCCGGTCGCGCGCAACAGGAGTGAAGTCGACTGGATGAAAACGGTGGCGCGCATTGTGCCTGCGGCGGTGCCGGAAATTCTCGCCGACCGGTCCGCGGAGGGCTGGTTCGCGATGGCCTATCTGGAGCCGGCGCAGCATCCGCTGTGGAAGACCGAGTTGCGCGACGGCCGCATCGAATCGGCGTTTGCCGCCAGCGTGGGCGCGGTACTGGCGCGCATTCATTCAAGCAGCGCGGCTGATCCGGCGCTGGCGCAGCGCTTCGCGACCGATCACATTTTTTATCCGATCCGGCTGGAGCCCTACCTGGCAGCCACCGCGCCCCGTCATCCCGACTGCGCGCCACGGCTGATGGCCCTGATCGCGCAGACCCAGGCCAACAAAAAGGCGCTGGTGCATGGCGACGTGAGCCCGAAGAACATTCTCGGCGGTCAAGAGGGGCCGGTGTTTCTGGATGCGGAGTGCGCCTGGTGGGGCGATCCGGCCTTTGATCTGGCGTTTTGCCTGAACCATCTGCTGCTCAAGTGCGTATGGCGTCCACATTGGTCGGCGCGCTATCTTGAGTCGTTTGACGCCCTTGCGAAGGCATATCTTGCCGGCGTCGACTGGGAAGGTCCGGCGGCGATCGAGGCGCGCGTCGCCGGCCTGCTGCCGGGATTGTTTTTGGCGCGGATCGATGGCAAGTCGCCGGTCGAATACATCACCGATGAAGAGGATCGTATGCGGGTACGTCGCGTCGCGCGGCGTTTTCTGCTTGAACCGGTGGAGGCATTGGCGGCGATTCGCGCTGCCTGGGCCGAGGAAATGAAGGTATGAGCGAGATAGCGAAGATCATTGGCAGGCGCGTGTGGGATTCACGCGGGCGACCGACCGTCGAAGTCGACGTGACGCTTGCCGACGGCAGCCGCGGGCGCGGCATCGCACCGGCCGGCGCCTCGCGCGGCACGCGCGAGGCGATCGACCTGCGCGACGGCGGCCCCCGCCTGGGTGGCTTTGACGTGCAGCGGGCGGTGGCCAACGTCAATGGCGAGATCGCGCTTGCGCTCAAGGGGCGGAACGCGGCCGATCAGGGGTACATCGACCGCCTGTTGATCGATCTCGACGGCACCCCCAACAAGGCGCGACTGGGCGGCAACGCGACAGTCGCTACGAGCATCGCGGTGCTGCATGCCGCCGCGGCTGCGGCCGGCGTGCCCTTGTGGCAACACGTGGCGGCGGGCCGTGCGGTCAGCATGCCCCTGCCGGAGGTGCAGATTTTCGGCGGCGGCGCGCACGCCGGCCGCCGTGTCGATATCCAGGACTTCATGGTGATGGCGCTCGGCGCCAAAAGTTTCGCCCAGGCGCTGGAAATGACCGCCGAGGTATACATCGCGGCCGGCAGCCTGATGAAGGCAGCAGGCAAGCTGGCCGGCGTGGCTGACGAGGGTGGCTGGTGGCCGATGTTCGATGCCAATGAAGAAGCGCTGGAAATGCTCACGCGTGCCATCGAGCATGCCGGCTTCAAGCTGCGCAGCGAGGTGGCGATTTCGCTGGATATCGCAGCGTCTGAATTCGGCACCAAGGGCAGCTATCGATTGGGTCTGGACAAGCGCCAGTTCGATAGTGCCGGCATGATCGACATGCTGGGGCACTGGCTCGACGCCTATCCGATCGTTTCGATTGAAGACCCGCTGGGCGAAGACGACGAGGCCGGATTGATTGAATTCACCCGACGTTTCGGCGCACGCTGCCAGATCATCGGCGACGACTATCTGGTAACCAATGCGGCGCGCGTGCGCCATGCGGCTGGCGTCAAGGCGGTCAACAGCGCCTTGATCAAGCTGAACCAGGCCGGTACGGTTACCGAGACGCGGGCGGCGCTGGATGCGGCCCAGGCGGCAGGCATGAGCGCGCTGGTATCGGCACGCTCGGGCGAAACGGAAGACGTGACCATCACCCATTTGGCCATCGGCTGGAACGCCGGGCAACTCAAGGTTGGCTCGTTTGCGCGCTCCGAGCGCATGGCCAAGTGGAACGAAGCCCTGCGCATCGAAGAGGCGACCGGCGCCCCCTTTGCGGGCGCGCGCGCCCTGGCGTGCCTGGCCTGAATTGGTGCGCTGCAGCTTGTTCGCATTCTGCATCGCAGCGAAAATACGATCTGTATAACAACAACTGGCGACAGCCGTGCCATGCGGTTGTAGCGTCATTTTGAAAGGAATCCCTGTGGCATCAGTCACCATCAATCAGGTAGAAAAGTATTTCGGCCAGACCCACATCATCAAGGGCGTGTCGGTCGACATCGCCGACGGCGAATTCTGCGTGCTGGTCGGGCCCTCGGGCTGCGGCAAGTCCACCCTTTTGCGCATGATCGCGGGACTGGAGGAGATCTCCGGCGGGCAGGTCAGCATTGGCGGCAAAGTAGTCAACGACATGCCGCCCAAGGAGCGCGACATCGCGATGGTGTTCCAGAATTACGCGCTCTATCCGCACATGACCGTGCGCGCCAACATGGCGTTTTCGCTGATGCTGGCCAAGCAAAGCCGTGCCGTGATCGACGAGCGCGTGGGCAAGGCCGCAAGCATTCTTGGCCTCAATCCACTGCTCGACCGCTATCCGCGCCAACTTTCCGGCGGCCAGCGGCAACGGGTGGCGATGGGGCGTGCCATCGTGCGCGACCCGCAGGTGTTCCTGTTCGATGAGCCGCTATCGAACCTCGACGCAAAACTGCGAGTGGCGATGCGCACCGAAATCAAGGAACTGCACCAGCGCCTCAAGACCACCTCGATCTACGTGACTCACGACCAGATTGAAGCCATGACCATGGCCGACAAGATCGTTGTCATGCGCGACGGCATCGTCGAGCAGACCGGATCACCACTGCAGCTCTATGATCTTCCCGCCAACCTGTTTGTCGCCGGTTTCATCGGTTCGCCTTCGATGAACTTCCTGTCCGGTGTGCTCAAGCGCGGCAGTGGCGCGCCGCGGGTCGAGTTTGAAGGGGGCGTGTGCTTGCCGGCGCCGACCAACGCCAGCGGCAGCGATGGCCAGAAGGTGGTCTACGGTACGCGTCCCGAGCATGTCGATCTGGTCGAAGGTGAAGAAGGCGTTGCCGCCGAGGTGGTGGTGGTCGAACCCACCGGCGCCGATACCCAGGTTTTTTCCAAGATCGCCGGTGTCGAGGTGACTTGCGTGTTTCGCGAGCGCCACGAGTTTCGTCCCGGGCTGACCATTCGCTTGAAGCCGGATGCGTCGCGCGCACATCTGTTTGATGCGGCCAGCGGCGT
>JAYVWK010000444.1:0-5215 GCA_043786185.1 Burkholderiales bacterium | reverse complement strand
GGTGACGGCGGGGTTGGCGATTTACGACACCATGCAGTTCATCAAGCCGGCGGTATCGACCTTATGCATCGGGCAGGCTGCCAGCATGGGGGCTTTCCTGTTGGCGGCAGGTGCGAAGGAAAAGCGCTTCTGCCTGCCCAATTCGCGGGTCATGATCCATCAGCCGTCTGCCGGTTTTCAGGGGCAGGCTTCAGACATCGAGATCCATGCCAAGGAAGTCATGGGGCTCAAGAAGAAGCTCAACCAGCTGATGTCCTTGCACACCGGGCAACCGGTCGAGCGAATCGAGAAGGATACCGATCGCGACAACTTCCTGTCCGCCGAGGACTCCAGGGTTTATGGCATTATTGACAAGGTACTTGGCAAGCGGGGCGAATAGAGTGTTGGTCGCGGCCGCTGCGTGCAACGCGTTGTATTGCGACCACAAGCTTGCCTCGACGGGGCTGAATGGCCTAAGCTACGGATGATTTCATCGGGTAACCAAAGTCAGTAATGTCGGACAAAAAAGCTAGTGGCGAAAAGTTGCTCTATTGCTCGTTTTGCGGCAAGAGCCAGCACGAGGTCCGCAAGCTCATTGCCGGACCATCGGTTTTTATCTGCGATGAATGCATCGAACTGTGCAACGACATCATTCGTGATGAAACGTCCGGTGTAGAGGCTGGCAAACCCGCAAAATCCGACTTGCCCACGCCGCAGGAAATTTGCGGCATTCTTGATTCCTATGTGATCGGTCAGAAAACCGCCAAGCGAATTCTGTCCGTTGCGGTGTACAACCACTACAAGCGTCTCAAACACATTGGCAAGGGCGATGAAGTCGAACTCGCCAAAAGCAACATTTTGCTGGTGGGCCCGACCGGCTCGGGCAAGACGCTTCTCGCGCAGACTTTGGCGCGACTGCTCAACGTGCCCTTCGTGATTGCCGATGCGACTACGCTCACCGAAGCGGGCTACGTCGGCGAGGATGTCGAGAACATCATCCAAAAGCTGCTTCAGAATTGCAATTACGAGATCGAGAAAGCGCAAAAGGGGATTGTTTACATTGACGAAATCGACAAGATTTCGCGCAAGTCGGACAATCCTTCGATCACCCGCGACGTGTCCGGGGAGGGGGTGCAACAGGCCCTTTTGAAACTAGTTGAGGGGACGATCGCTTCAGTGCCGCCGCAGGGCGGTCGCAAACATCCGAATCAGGACTTCGTCCAGGTCGACACCACCAATATCCTGTTTATTTGCGGTGGCGCGTTCGATGGTCTTGAGAAAGTCATTCGCAACCGGTCGGAAAAGGGCGGTATCGGTTTTGGCGCCGAAGTAAGGCAATTATCGGACAACAGCCTTAGCGAGACCTTGAAAGGGGTTGAGCCGGAAGACTTGATCAAGTTCGGGCTGATCCCGGAACTGGTCGGCCGTTTGCCGGTAGTTGCAACCTTGAATGAACTTGACGAAGCTGCTCTGATCCAGATTTTGACCGAGCCAAAGAATGCCTTGCTCAAGCAATACCAGAAATTGTTTCTGATGGAAGGCGCAGAGCTCGAAATCAGGCCCTCCGCGCTGGCGGCGATCGCCAGCAAGGCGCTCAAGCGCAAGACCGGTGCTCGAGGGCTGCGCTCCATCATTGAACAGTCCCTGCTCGACACGATGTACGACCTGCCAGACGCGCAAAACGTTACCAAGGTGGTGGTTGACGAAAACGCAATCACCGGGGAAGGGCCACCGATTCTTATTTACTCCGATACGCCCAAGGTAGCTTCGGCCCAGTAGTCGCAAGCGCGCCCATCGGCGCGCTTGCCGCATCCGGGGCTTGCGTACGCCGGTAGCCGCCCGCATATTGCAGAAAGCGGTAATTGAACAAGATTGGCAACCGAAAGGGTTGAGACATGTCAGGCATTGAAGAAACCAGTGAAGTCCTTCAACTTCCGCTTTTGCCTTTGCGCGATGTCGTGGTCTTTCCGCATATGGTGATACCGTTATTTGTCGGCCGTCCGAAGTCGATCAAGGCACTTGAGCTGGCAATGGAGGCGGGCAAGAGCATCATGCTGGTAGCCCAGCGCTCGGCTGCCAAGGATGAGCCCGAGGCAGGCGACATGTACGCGGTCGGTTGCGCGGCCAATATCCTGCAAATGCTCAAGTTGCCCGATGGCACCGTGAAGGTTCTAGTCGAAGGTGTTCAGCGCGCCCGCATTGGAGGCATAGAGGATTTGCGCAGTCATTTCGCGTGCGACGCAAAGAGTGTTTCCGCGGAATTCGACTCAACCCCCGAAATCGAGGCGCTGCGACGCGCGATCGTTCAACAGTTCGACCAATACGTCAAGCTCAACAAGAAGATTCCGCCCGAGATTCTGACCTCGCTTGCAGGTATCGACGACGCCGGGCGTTTGGCCGACACCATCGCCGCGCATTTGCCGCTGAAGCTGGAGCAGAAGCAGGAGATTCTGGAAATGTTCGATGTCCAGAAACGACTCGAGCACCTGCTGTCGGCACTTGAAGGCGAACTCGACATCTTGCAGGTCGAAAAACGCATTCGTGGGCGGGTCAAGCGCCAGATGGAAAAAAGCCAGCGCGAGTATTACCTGAACGAACAGGTCAAGGCGATCCAGAAAGAGCTGGGGGAGGGCGAAGAGGGCGCCGACCTCGAAGAAATGGAGAAACGCATCAAGAAGGCGCAAATGCCGAAAGATGCGCGCAAAAAGGCCGAATCGGAACTCAAGAAGTTGAAGCTGATGTCGCCAATGTCAGCCGAGGCGACGGTTATTCGCAACTATATCGACACGCTTTGCAATCTTCCTTGGAGGAAAAAAAGTCGTGTTAACAATGATTTGGCGAATGCTGATCAAGTATTAAATGAAGATCACTATGGCTTGGACAAGGTCAAGGAACGGATCCTCGAGTACCTCGCCGTGCAGCAACGAGTCGATCGTCTAAAGGCACCGATTCTGTGCTTGGTAGGCCCGCCTGGCGTCGGCAAGACCTCGCTTGGACAATCGATCGCCCGGGCGACCAACCGCAAGTTTGTGCGCATGGCGTTGGGCGGCGTACGTGACGAGGCGGAAATTCGCGGCCACCGTCGAACTTACATAGGCTCGATGCCGGGGAAGATATTGCAGAATATGACCAAGGTGGGTGTCAAGAACCCCTTGTTCCTGCTGGACGAAATCGACAAGATGGGCATGGATTTTCGCGGTGACCCATCTTCCGCTTTGCTCGAAGTGCTTGATCCTGAACAAAATCACACCTTTGCTGATCATTATGTCGAGGTTGACTACGATCTCTCGGAGGTGATGTTCGTCGCAACCGCGAACACGATGAATATTCCTGCGCCACTGCAGGATCGGATGGAAGTGATTCGTCTGTCCGGGTACACCGAGGACGAAAAGATCAACATTGCCCAGAAATACCTGTTGCCGAAGCAGATTACGAACAACGGCCTGAAGAACACCGAGATCAGTGTCGCGGAAAGCGCGATCCGTGACATCGTTCGCTATTACACCCGTGAAGCCGGGGTGCGGGCGCTTGAACGCGAGATCTCGAAAATCTGCAGGAAAGTGGTCAAGACATTGCTGCTTAGCAAAGCGCCATCCAAGAAAATGGCCATCACGGCCAAAAACCTTGACAAGTATCTAGGTGTGCAGCGCTTCACCTTCGGTATTGCTGAAAAGGAAAACCAGGTCGGGCAAGTCACCGGCCTGGCGTGGACCGAAGTGGGCGGCGAATTGCTGACCGTGGAAACCGTGGCGGTACCGGGCAAGGGCAACATCACCCGTACCGGTACCTTGGGTGACGTGATGAAGGAATCCATCGAGGCAGCCCGTTCGGTGGTACGCAAGCGGTCGCGACAGCTCGGCATCAATCCGGATTTCTACGAAAAGACCGATCTGCACATCCACATGCCCGAAGGCGCGACACCCAAGGATGGTCCAAGCGCCGGAATTGCCATCACCACGGCAATCGTTTCGGTGCTATCGGGAATTCCCGTGCGTGCTGATGTTGCCATGACCGGCGAAATCACCTTGCGCGGCGAGGTTCTGGCAATTGGCGGGCTGAAGGAAAAGCTTTTGGCGGCGCATCGTGGCGGCATCAAGACCGTCTTGATTCCCGAGGACAACGTCAAGGACTTGCCGGAGATTCCCGACAACATCAAGAACCGCCTGGAAATCATACCGGTCAAATGGATCGACAAGGTGCTCGATCTGGCGCTGGAACGCAAGCCGGTGCCATTGCCGGACGAGCCAGTCGTGGTGGCGCCGGTAGCCGGTGCGGCACCTGCGGTGGAGCCGGCGGTCAAGCACTGATTTGCCGGGCAGGCAATTGCCAGCGCCTGCAGTGCGCCGATGAAGATACAGATCGCATCGGATCTTCATCTGGAATTCCTGGAACGGCGTTTTCCGGACTTCCGGGTAATTGAGCAATGCGGTGCCGATCTACTGGTCTTGGCCGGAGACATCCACACCCAGGTTCGTGCCTGCGATGTCTTTCGCGACTGGCCGTGCCCGGTGCTACTGTTGCATGGCAACCATGAGCTTTATGGATCAGTGGCTGAGGATGTGCTTGACCAACTCCGCGCCAAGGGTAATGTCGGCAGTGTCCGCTACCTCGACCAGGACGCCGCCATCATCGATGGCGTTCGTTTTCTGGGCTGCTGCCTGTGGACCGATTACGCGCTGGATGGCGATCCGCGAAAGGCGATGCGCCTGGCAGAGGCGGCACTCATGGATCACAAAGTCATTCGTACGCGAGTTGGGAAATTTCGGCCAGAGGACGCGCTTGATCTCCACCTTCAGGCGCGCGACTGGCTGAAGGAGGCCCTTGCGCAGCCGCACGATGGGCCTACAGTGGTCTGTACACACCATGCGCCACATGCGGGTTCAATTCATCCCCAGTACGCGGGCAACCCGCACAATCCGGCTTTTGTAAGCGATCTGACTGAAATGCTGGGGATAGCTGATCTATGGATCCACGGCCATGTTCACAACAGTTTTGACTACCAGATTGGCGGCACGCGGGTCGTCGCGAACCCGCGTGGCTATGCGTTGAACTTGCGCACGGCGCTTTCAGCAACTGAGTTGGTTTGGGAGAACCCGGCGTTCGACCCGCGCAAGTTGATCGAAATTTGAGACAAGGCGTGCGGCTAGAGGTCGAGGCAAAGCTGAAGGTCCTACGAACGGTTGTCGGAATGTTAATTAGAGTCAATAGGTTGTGGTTGAAAACTAATGTTCAGGTT
>JAYVWK010000443.1:0-6128 GCA_043786185.1 Burkholderiales bacterium | reverse complement strand
GCGTCCAGCGTGCCGCCGGCCACATACTCCATGACCACGTAAGAGATGCGGTCCTCGCTGGCGGCGTCGTAAATCTCGACGATGTGTGGATGGGTCAGGCGCCCGACCAGAGCCGCTTCGGCGACAAAGGCCTTGCGCCGCATCGAGCGTGCGCGCGGTTCCACATCCGGTTCGTCGGTGAAATCGAAAACCTTGATCGCCACCTCACGGCCGGCGAAGCCGTCGCGCCCGAGGTACACGCGCGAGGTCGCGCCGCGCCCAAGTTCGCGCACGATGTCGTATTTGCCGATGCGCTCGGTAAGCTCGAACATCGATTCAGTTGAGCACGCGCGGTGCCGCCTCGCCTGCGGATTCACCGACTGCGGCCTGGGTGCCGGCGAATTGCGGCAGGTCCCAGTCGGCGCTGCGCACGGCGGACTCGATCAGACGGCACAGTGAATGCATCAACCGGTCGTCGAGCCCGAGTTCGATGCCGCGCCCGGCTTGCGGGTCGAGCGTCAGGCGATAGGCGCCGGGGCGCTCGATCTTGACCTGCGCGCGGGTGGCCAGGAACGGCGCCTCACCCAGTGGAAAGCGGTGCGGCGCCTCCTTGACCGGCTCGCGGAACGGGGTCTTGAAGTCGGTCTCGGCCAGCGCCTTTTCGCGTTCGAACGCCACCACCTCGCGCCGCGCCACCGGCTGCGGCACCTTGACCGCGGTCGAAGTCTCGAAGGTCTTGATAAGCTCGGGCCACAATAGCCGTACGAAACGGCGCGTCATGATGAGCCGGAACTCTTCACCGGCGGTAGTCGACAGACGCATGCGCAAGCGATCTTCGGCGGCGTCGAAACTGACTTGTAGCTGGTGGATATTCATCGCAGGCGCAATCCTAGCAGTTTGGCCCGGTTGCCAAACCTGGCGAAACAGCCGGGCATGGGCCACACTTGACACAAATCAAACCCCGCTGACCGGAATGGGCTTGAAATGATGCCGAAATGCCCTATGTTCCTGTCTAACCGGGATTGAAAGGTTTTCAAATGCGCAGCGAAAAATTGACCACCAAGTTCCAGCAGGCCTTGAGCGATGCCCAGAGCATCGCCAGCGGCCAGGATAACCAGTTTATCGAGCCACAGCATCTGCTGCTGGCCATGCTTAACCAGGACGATGATGCGATTGGTTCCCTGCTGGCGCGCACCGGCGGTCAGGTGCCAAAACTGAAGGCGGAACTGACCCGCGCGGTCGAACACGGGCCCAAGGTCGAAGGACACGGCGGCGACGTGCAGGTGTCGCGCGCCTTGTCGCAACTACTCAATCTCACCGACCGCGAGGCGCAGCGGCGCGGCGATGAATACATCGCCTCGGAAATGTTCCTGCTGGTCGCCGTCGACGACAAGGGCGAACTGGGGCGCGCGCTGAAGGAATGCGGGGTGACCAAGAAGGCCCTTGAGGCGGCCGTCGAGGCCCTGCGTGGCGGCGCCAAGGTCGATTCCCAGGAATCCGAAGGGCAGCGCGAGTCGCTCAAGAAATACACCATTGACCTGACCGAGCGGGCGCGTGCCGGCAAGCTCGACCCGGTGATCGGCCGCGACGACGAGATCCGGCGCACCATCCAGGTGTTGCAGCGGCGCACCAAGAACAACCCGGTGCTGATCGGCGAACCAGGTGTTGGCAAGACCGCGATTGTCGAAGGGCTGGCGCAACGCATTGTCAACGGCGAGGTGCCGGAGTCGCTCAAGAACAAGCGCGTGCTGTCGCTCGACATGGCTTCGCTGGTGGCTGGCGCCAAGTACCGGGGCGAGTTCGAGGAGCGACTGAAGGCGGTGTTGAAGGACTTGGCCCGTGATGAAGGCCAGACCATCGTATTCATCGATGAACTGCACACCATGGTGGGGGCCGGCAAGGCCGAAGGCTCGATGGATGCCGGCAACATGTTGAAACCGGCGCTGGCGCGCGGCGAATTGCATTGCGTGGGCGCCACCACCCTCAATGAATACCGCAAGTATGTCGAGAAGGATGCGGCGCTGGAGCGGCGCTTCCAGAAGGTGCTGGTGGGCGAGCCCAGTGTCGAATCGACCATCGCGATCCTGCGCGGCCTGCAGGAGCGCTACGAGCTGCATCATGGCGTGGACATCACCGACCCGGCGATCGTCGCTGCGGCTGAATTGAGCCATCGCTACATCACCGACCGTTTCCTGCCGGACAAGGCGATCGACCTGATCGATGAAGCGGCGGCGCGCATCAAGCTGGAGATCGACTCCAAGCCGGAGGTGATGGACAAGCTCGACCGCCGCCTGATCCAGTTGAAGATCGAGCGCGAAGCGATGAAGAAGGAAAAGGACGAAGGCTCGCGCAAACGCCTGGGCCTGATCGAGGAAGAAATTGTCAAGTTGGGGCGCGAATATTCCGACTTGGACGACATCTGGAAGGCTGAGAAGGCGGTGGTGGCTGGCAGCCAGCACATCAAGGAAGAGATCGAGAAACTGCGGGCGCAGATGGCCGACCTGCAACGCAAGGGCCAATTCGACAAGCTGGCGGAAATTCAGTATGGCAAGCTGCCCAAGCTGGAAGCCCAGTTGAAGCAGGCTGAAAGCAGCGCGGCCAAGAAGGGGGGCGAGAACAAGCGGCCGCAGTTGTTGCGTACCCAGGTGGGCGCCGAGGAAATCGCCGAGGTGGTGGCGCGCGCGACCGGCATTCCGGTGTCCAAACTGATGCAGGGCGAGCGCGACAAGTTGCTGAAAATCGAGGACAAGCTGCACGAACGCGTGGTCGGGCAGGACGAAGCCGTGCGCCTGGTGTCGGACGCGATCCGTCGCTCCCGCGCCGGCCTGGCCGACGAAGGCCGGCCGTATGGCTCCTTCCTGTTTCTGGGGCCCACCGGCGTTGGCAAGACCGAGCTCACCAAGGCCTTGGCCGGCTTCCTGTTCGATTCTGAATCCGCGATGATCCGCATCGACATGAGCGAATACATGGAAAAGCACTCGGTGTCGCGCCTGATCGGCGCGCCGCCCGGCTATGTGGGTTACGACGAGGGCGGACAGCTGACCGAGGCGGTGCGGCGCAAGCCCTATTGCGTGATCCTGTTTGACGAGGTCGAAAAGGCCCACCCGGACGTCTTCAATGTGCTGCTGCAGGCGCTCGATGATGGCCGCATGACCGACGGCCAGGGCCGTACCGTCGATTTCAAGAACACCGTGATCGTGATGACCTCGAACCTGGGTTCGCACAAGATCCAGAGCATGAGCGGCAACGACCCGGAGGTGATGAAGATCGCGGTGATGGCCGAGGTGAAGACGCATTTCCGACCCGAGTTCGTCAACCGCATCGACGAGATCGTGGTGTTCCATGCCTTGAATGAAGCCAATATCAAGGCGATTGCGAAAATCCAGTTGAAGCGGCTGGAGGAGCGGGTGCGCAAGATGGACATGGAACTTACCGTCAGCGACGCGGCGCTGCAAGAGATAGCGCAGGCCGGCTTCGACCCGGTGTATGGCGCGCGGCCGCTCAAGCGGGCGATCCAGTCCTCGATCGAGAACGCGTTGTCGAAGAAGATTCTGGCCGGCGAGTTCGGCCCGAAAGACACCATTCATGTCGATGTGAAGGGCGGCGGCTTCGTGTTCGAGAAAGCGGCTTCTCCTGCGGCCAAGGGCAAGAAGACCGAGGCCGCGCACTAAGCCCGCAGCACTCTGGTGCCCGCCGCGATTTGCGCCTGGCGTATCGCGGCGGCGTTTGCCTCTATCATTCTTAGCTGGAGCGGCAAGTGGCTGCTGCGCCATGGTTGGCCGCAGCAGCGTTTTCAAACGCTGTTGCCCACCGTTCAACCGGGAATTTGAGCAATGTCGGCAATTGGTGCATCAGGACTGCCTGCGGAATGGGCGGTTCTGCAGAACAATATCGAGCAATACGAGAAGAGCGGCTTGGTCATCAAGCTCGCTGCGGTGGCCTTGTTCGCCGGCGCATTGGTCTTTTCCTTGAGCGAGACGCTGACGGCCATGTTGATCCTGGTTCTCTGGGTGCAGGAAGCGGTGTTGCGCACCTTTCAGTCGCGCCTGGTGATACGCATCCTCAAGGTCGAGGAAATGCTGCGCCAGACCGGCGGCGCGTCGTTTCAGTTGCATTCCGAGTGGATGGCGTCGCGCAAGGGCGCGCTTGGCATGCTGGTCGAATATGCCAGCGCCGCTTTGCGGCCAACGGTGGCATTTCCCTATGTGGTCTTGCTGCTGATCGATCTGGCGCTGTTCGCCGGCGCCGCCGGCGGCGGGGCCGTGACGATCTGATTCCAGCGAGACCAAGCCCATGACCGACACCTCTTCCAAACCCGGTTCCGCCGCCACGCTGGCGGTGCATGCGGCGGCGCGCGCAGCCCTGCCGTTCTACGACACCGAGGATTTCGCGCTGGCCGCGCGCGGCCTGATCGAGGCCGTGTCCGAACTCGATGTGGCCAACCAATCCGGCCGCAGCGTGTGGGGCCTCAAGGCCTATGCGTTTTTGCAGGGCGAGTGCCCGGACACGGTGCACCCCAGCCTGTGGCGCAATGCCCGGCTCAACATGCAGGTCGGCCTGTACGAAGTGGTGGCGGGCGTGTATCAGGCGCGCGGTTTCGACATCTCGAACATGAGCTTCATCGAAACCGATTCCGGCGTGGTGGTGATCGACCCCCTGGTGTCGGTCGAGACCGCGCGCGCGGCGCTGGCCCTGTATCGCAAGCACCGCGGCAATCGCACGGTGGTGGCGGTGATGTACACGCACAGCCATGTCGATCACTTCGGCGGCGTGCGCGGGGTGGTGGACGAAGCCGACGTGCTGGCCGGCCGCATTTCGGTGCTGGCGCCGGACGGGTTTCTGGAGCACGCGGTCAGCGAAAATCTGTTCGCGGGCCCGGCCATGGGGCGGCGCGCCGGCTACATGTACGGCGCGCTGTTGCCCAAGGGCCCGCGCGGCCAGATCGACGCCGGCATCGGCAAGGGCACCTCCGGCGGCACCTTGTCGCTTATCGCGCCGACCGACCTGATTCGCGCCACCGGCGAGGAACGGCTGATTGACGGCGTGCGTTTCGTGTTTCAACTGGCGCCTGGCACCGAGGCGCCCGCCGAGATGCACTTTCACCTGCCGCATGTGAAGGCACTGCACCTCTCGGAAAACACCAACGCCACCCTGCACAACCTCTACACCCTGCGCGGCGCGCAAGTGCGCGATGCCAAGGCCTGGGCCCACTATTTGCGCGAAGCCCTGCAGCTGTACGGCGACGACAGCGAAGTGTTGTTCTCCGGCCACTTCTGGCCACGCTTCGGGCGCGCGGCGATCGACCTGCATGTGAACCTGCAAGCCGATGTCTACCAGTACATCCATGACCAGACCCTGCGCCTGGCCAACCACGGCTTGACCATGCACGAGATCGCCGAACAACTGACCCTGCCGGATGAACTCGGGCTTGCCTGGTGCAACCGCGGCTATTACGGCACGGTCAATCACAATGCCAAGGCGGTGTATCAGCGCTACCTCGGCTGGTTCGATGGCAACCCGGCGCATCTGCATGGCTTGCCGCCGGAGGCGGCCGGCGCGAAGTATGTGGAATTCATGGGCGGGGCGGAAGCTGTGGTGGCAAAGGCACGCACCTCGTTCGAAGCCGGCGACTACCGCTGGGCGGCCGAGGTGTTGTCGCATGTGGTGTTCGCCGAGCCCGCGCATCAGGGCGCGCGCGTACTCGCCGCCGACGCGCTGGAGCAACTTGGTTATCAGTCGGAAAGCAGCGTCTGGCGCAACTTCTACCTGACCGGTGCGCAGGAAATGCGCCAGGGCGTGCCGCGGCGCCCGACCCGCCGCGGCTTCGCCCCGGACATGGCCGCGGCGATGACACCGGCGATGTTTTTCGACTTCCTGGCGGTACGCCTGAATGGCCCGAAAGCGGCAGGGCGGAACATCGCGCTCAACTTCCATTTCACCGACACGGGCGAGCGCTTTGCCGTAGCCGTGCGGCGCGCGGTGCTGGTGGCGGAGGGTGGTCGGCATCACGACACGCCGCAGGCTACGCTGACCATGGCGCGCCGTGTGCTCTACGGCATCGCCGGCGGCGCGGTCGATGCCAGGGAAGCGGTGGCACTGGGCAAGCTCAAGATCGAAGGCGATCCGGCGGCGCTGGCTGACTGGATGGC
>JAYVWK010000442.1:0-2731 GCA_043786185.1 Burkholderiales bacterium | reverse complement strand
GACGACGGCAAGACCTTTTCCCCGGTCGCGGTACTGGGGCTGGCCAGTGGTGAAAACCTGTTTCTGGACGATTCCGGGTGGGTCGGGTCAACCTACGTGCCGGCCTACGTGCGGCGCTATCCGTTCTGCATGGCGCGTGTAACGCTGGACGCAGTCGAACAGCAGGATCGCTTGATCTGCGTCGAAAAAGCCTACGTTGCGGGCGACGAAGATTCCGGCGAAGCCATGTTCGACGGCGACAACCAGGCCCTGCCGCGCTGGACCGGGATCGAGAAGCTCTTGAATGAGTACGAAGCCGATCTGGAACGAACGCGCGAGATGTGCAGTATCTTCTTCGAGTATGGGTTGCTCGAACCATTCACGATGCAGGCCACCCTCACCGGTGGCACGCCGATGAACCTGACCGGCATGCACAGGGTGAATGACGCCAAACTGGAGTTCCTTACCGCAGACCAGTTGCGCACCCTGGTTCGCAAGGGGCTACTGGCGCGCATCTACGCGCACCTGCTTTCTCTCGACAATTTCGGTCGCCTGCTTGATCGCAAAGCAGCGCGCCCGGCACGCAACGGCTGATCTGGAAGTTTTTCATGGCACTGGTCAGGGCGGTCGAGTACGCGGAAGCGTCACCAGAGGTGCGGGCTGTCTATGACGACATAATGGCCACCCGCAAGATCACCTCGATCAATAACTTCTGGAAAGTTCTGGCCTGCGATCCGGCGACACTCAAGCGCACCTGGGAAGAGGTACGCGATGTCATGGCGCCCGGCACGCTTGATGCCCTCACCAAGGAATTGATCTACATCGCCGTTTCTGCCACCAACAATTGTGAATACTGCAGTCATTCGCACACCGCCTCGGCGCGCAAGCAGGGCATGAGCGACGCGATGCTGGCCGAGGTACTGGCGGTCACCGCTCTCGCCAACAAGACCAATCGCCTGGCCAATGGCTTCCGGGTTGAAGTCGACGCCGCCTTCAAACCGAAGTTCGACTAGAGGCGGATGCAGGAGATGGCCAAGGACACGATTTTCCGCCGCACCGAAACGGGTGACCGCGCAATGCGCGGCCAGGCCGGACAGATCGCGCCCGAGCTGATTCGCGTGCTTGCACTCGTGTCGAGCGAAACCCATTTCGATTTGATCAAGAAGCGCGCCATCCGCATGCCGGAGTCCGATTTGCGCGCCGCGCTCGAGCGCCTGATCGCCGGCGGTTACTTAGCCGCCGCAGTGGCCGGTGAGGAGCATGATCTCGATTTCACCGCGCACTTCGAACAACCGCTGGACGCACCCGCGCTGACAGAGGCAGACCAGCGCAGCATCGCGATGGCGGCCACCGACGGTCACGATGTATTGACCAAGACCGGGTCTTTCCTGCGCCTTACATCGGCCGCCAGCCTGACTCCGCTGGGAAAATCCTGGACCGACATCATTATCCTGATCATCGAAGACGATGAAATCCAGGCACGCTTTGCCCAGAACATCGTCATGAAGGCCGGCTTCAAGCAACGTCATGCCGCGACCCGCGAAGAGATCATCGCGGAATTGAACAAGAGCCCCCTGCCCGATTGCCTGCTGCTCGACATCGAGTTGCCGGGCACCAACGGCTTCGACATTCTGGCGCGCATGCGCCAGCATCCACGCTTAAAGCAGGTGCCGGTGATCATGCTCACCGCGATGGCCAGCCAGCAGGACGTCTTCAAGGGTCTTTCGCTGGGCGCCAGCGCCTACGTGGCCAAGCCCTACAAGAAGCAGACTCTTGTCGATACCATCGTCAAGACCCTGGGCTTGCAGCCGCATGGCGAAACGCAGGCGGCTGCGCCCGGCCAATAGCGTGCACCGGAAGTTGCAACACGTGATGCCCGCGATGCGCGCAGCCATTGGACCCGAGTGAAATTCGTCGTGATGTTCATGTTTCGCCGCGACGCCTTTTTCGGTTTGTGGTGCCATCGAGTGCCGCGGGGCCGCTGCCTTTGAGGATGCATCGAAAATGCGGATCGGTTCGGCGTTTTCGTGAAAGAATCGTATGAAACGTTGCAAAGGCTTGCCACTGGCAATGTTGTAACGTCAGTGGCAATGATCGACTGAGCCGACAGGAGCACAGACATGCGCTACGACCCTGACTATTGCAACAGCCAGTACAACGCGCGGGCACGGGTGCCGGACCATGCCCAATACTTCGCGCGCTGGGCTCTGGATTCGCACCAGACCCGTCTGACCGAACCTTGCATTCTCGATATTGCCTATGGCGAGCACCCCGCGCAACGACTGGACATGTTTCCGGCGGGCGCCGCGCGGCATGGCGGAGCGCCACTTCTTGTATTCATTCACGGCGGCTATTGGCGCGCGCAGGACAAATCCGACTGCTCCTACATCGTACCGGCGCTGACGCGGGCGGGTGCGGCGGTTGCGGTCATCAACTACCGCCTGGTGCCCTCAGTCGCTCTTGAAGAATTGGTGCGCGACGTACTCTCGGCTGTCACGTGGTGCTATCTGCACGCCGGCCAGTTTGGCGCCGACCCGCAGCACCTGTATGTGGCCGGGCATTCCGCCGGCGGTCACTTGACGGCGATGATGCTGGCCTGCGAATGGCCGCGTTGGCATGGCGCATTGCCGCCCAATGTAGTCAAGGGCGGATTGGCAATCAGCGGGCTTTTCGATCTCGAACCGATCATGCATGCGAAGTTCTTGAACGATGATCTCAAGCTCGACTATGCACGCGTCGCGCGCTTGAGCCC
>JAYVWK010000441.1:0-8464 GCA_043786185.1 Burkholderiales bacterium | reverse complement strand
TCCTTGCTCTTGACGAAATTCTCCATGAAGGCGTGGCCGGTGAGGAAGGATGCGGTCTGGATCGTCACCTCGACGCTGCCGCTTCTGGCTTCGACGTCGAGTACCGCCTTGCCCGCCGCCTTCATGAAGGCGCCAACATGGTTGGAGAAGAAGTTGTGCATCACCTCGAAGCGCGGAATGGTGTGATCCGGATCGAGCGTATAGCTGACAGGTGCGGCGCTGGTGCTGCCTGCGAAAGCGGACAGTGCGAACGCGGCAAGGGCGGTGGTAAACGTTTTCATGCGGTCTCCTTGGTGTTGATGAAATTACTTCTTGAGATACACCTTGAACCTGACGGCGACTTCGTTGGCCACCACCGTGGTGTCGGCCCACAGTCCGTCGCCGATCCTGTAATCGGACCGCTTGAGCGGCACCGCGCCCTCGAGCAGGGTGCCGCCCGCATCCGCAGTGGCGGTGAAGCTGGCGACGCTGTCACGGGTCACGCCCTTGAGGGTGAATTTCGCCGGCGCTTCGAAGCGGCCGCCGCCCAGCGCTCGGGCGCCGCTGACGACGAACATCGCTTTGGGAAATTGTTTGGTGTTGAACCAGAGGGTGCCCTGGATGCTGTTGTTCCAGTCGGCGTCGCCCAGGTCGACGCTGCCGACGTCGACCTCGATACTGGCGCGCGTGGCTTCCGGCTTGGCGGCATCGAAGCTCACCTGGGCTGCGAACCTGCGGAACTTGCCGTCGCCGGGAACGTTCTCCTGTTTGAAGCCGAAACTGATCTGGCTTTTCGTCGGATCGACGGTTTGCGCGGCCGCCGGCAGGGCGCTCGCCAGCAGCAGCACGGCAAGCATGTGAAAAGTGATTTTCATGAGCGGATAGGGCGGCCGGGCAGCATGCGCAGCATTATGCCGTCGCGATCGAAGAACTGGTGCTTGAGCGCGGCGCCGACATGCAGGACCACCAGTCCGGCGAGGGAGTAGTTGAGTGCGAGATGCACAAACTTCAGGCTCACCGCCAGATCGCGGTCGCGCACCACGAGATCCGGCAACTGCAGCGCCGCGATACCCAACGGCACGGTCGGCACGCCGGTCGCGGAGGAGTAGAGCCAGCCGGACAGCGGGATGCCCAGCATCAGCAGGTACAGCAGCAGGTGAATGGCGCCCGAGGCGGCTTGTTGCCAGGGCGCAACCGAAGCCGGCAGCGACGGCGGGCGATGGGTGAAGCGCCACAGCAGGCGCAGCAGCGCGAGGGTAAATACCGTCACGCCGATCCACTTGTGGTACGAGTAGAGCGTCAGCTTTTGCGGGCTGAAGCGCAGTTCCACCATATATAGCCCCAGGCCGAAGCCGCAGCACATGAGAAGTGCGATCAGCCAATGCAGGATGATCGCCGGTGCGCTGTAACGCACGCTTCCCGCTGCCATATGCCAGCCCGCTGCGCCGCTGCCGCGGTTTTAGCCGTGCGTCAAGCCAACGGACTCGATACCGGCGATGCAAATCGCCTCATCCTCGTCGCCGGTACCGCCGGAAGCACCGGCAGCGCCCAAGATGTTGCCGGCCGCGTCCTTGATCAGCACCGCACCGGTTTGCGGCAGGAATTTGCCGTGCGCGGTCGAGGCCAGCGTGATGAAGAAGTTGGGGTTGTCCTTGGCGCGTTGCGCCAGCACCCGGGTGGACACACCCATGCCGACCGCCGCCCAGGCCTTGCCGGTGGCCACGTCGATGCGGAACATCGAGGCGCCGTCTTCACGCTGCCCGCACTTGAGGTTGCCCGATTCATCGAGTACTACCACGCCCATCGGCTTGTACCCGTTCTTTCTTGACGCAGCCAGGGCGGCTGCGATGATGCGGTTTGCCTGGTCCAGTGTAAGGGTGCTCACGGAATGCTCCTGATCTGAATTCACGAAAGGGCGCAAGGATAGCGGATTGCGGCGCAGGCGCACGGGCATCGACGCCGCGCCGTGCGCCGGTCCGGCATCCGCATCTTGCGGGCGTCATGAGTGGCGCTGCTATAGTCAGGCCGTCACGAACCACAGGAAAAATCCATGAGCGCTGCCAACGTCGTCGTCGCGCCGCAAGACCTCACTGCATTTGTCACCCGCATCGTCGCAAGCGCCGGCAGCGCGCCGCGCGAAGCCGGGTTGGTCGCGACCAATCTGGTGCTGGCCAACCTCTCGGGTCATGATTCCCACGGCGTCGGCATGATTCCGCAGTACGTCGAATTCCTCGGCACCGGTGGCCTGAAACCGAACCAGCACGCTCGAATCACCGGCGAATTCGCATCGATGCTGATGATCGACGGCTGCAAGGGTTATGGCCAGGTGATCGGGCACGAGGCGATGAAGCTGGGCATCGAGCGCGCCTCTGCCAGCGGCCTGGCGCTGGTCGCCTTGCGCGACAGCCACCACATCGGGCGCATCGGCCAGTGGGCCGAGGATTGCGCGACTGCGGGTTTGGTATCGCTGCATTTCGTCAACGCGCTGTTGCGCCCGCTGGTGGCGCCGTTCGGCGACGCCGATGCGCGCTTTGCCACCAATCCGTTTTGCTGCGGCATTCCGCGTACCGGGCAGCCACCGGTGATCCTGGATTTCGCCACCAGCCGGGTGGCGCTGGGCAAAGTGCGGGTGGCGATGCAGTCGGAAAAAGAGGTGGCACCCGGCACCCTGATCGATGGTCGCGGCTATCCCACCACCGACCCGCATGTGATGTTCGAGGCCGACGCCGCCGGCAAGCTGGGGGCGATTCTGGCCTTCGGCGAACACAAGGGCTACGGCATGGCGCTGATGTGCGAAATTCTGGCCGGGGCGCTTACCGGTGGCGAGACCCTGCACGCAGCAGCGCCGACCATCGGCATCTACAACAACATGTTGTCGATCATCATCGATCCGGCGCGCCTGGGCGCCAGCACTTTCGGGCCGCAGATGGAAGCTTTCATCGACTGGGTGCGTGCCTCACCGGCCGCTCCCGGCTTCGACCGCGTGCGCATCGCCGGCGAGCCTGAACTCGAAATGCGCGCGCGCCGCGGCAACGGCATAGCAATCGATGTCAACACCTGGCGCGACATGCAGGCGGCCGCGGCCACAGTCGGCATGGCGGCCGCCGAGGTGGCGACATTCGCGGCGCTGGCGCGGGCGGAATAAAATCGGGGGCGAATCCGCGCATTGCCCCTTGCCGTATGTAGTGCTGTCAATTCACCTCTGGACCCACATGAAAAACTTCATCGCATCGCTTTTGTTTGCCGCAGCCGGCATCGTGCAGGCGCAGCCCGTGACCACTGTCCCGCCAGGCATGGCGGTAGCGACCTTCGCCGGCGGTTGCTTCTGGTGCATGGAAGCACCCTATGACAAGCTCGACGGCGTCGCCTCGACCACTTCTGGTTACATCGGCGGCAAGAAGAAATTTCCGACCTATCAGGAAGTGTCGGGTGGCGCCACCGGCCACACCGAGGCGGTGCGGGTGGTGTACGACCCGAAGAAGCTCACCTACCGACAACTGCTTGAGGTGTTCTGGAAAAACATCGACCCGGTGGCGCGTGACCGGCAGTTTTGCGACGCCGGCAGCATGTACCGCAGCGGCGTGTTCTGGCATGACGAAGAGCAGAAAAAGCTGGCTGAAGAATCCAAGGCCCTGCTTACCAAGGGCCAGGCCTTCGGCGGCGCCAAGCCGGTGGGTTTCAAGGGCGGGGTGGTCACCGAGATCACCAAGGCCGACGAGTTCTGGGCCGCCGAGGATTATCACCAGGACTACTACAAGAAGAATCCGCTGCGCTACAGCTACTACCGTACCGGCTGCGGCCGCGATGCGCGCCTCAAGGAGTTGTGGGGCGAGGCGAAGTAGCAAGGTGGCGCGGGCGTGCGCGAAATGCCGCCCGCAAAGGTTCGTGCAGGGTCAGCGCGGTCGGGTGTGCTGCGACAATTCGGCTTCGCAAGTTCCCGGGGATTACGAATGACCGCGCAAATGAATCTGAAAGACTGGATCGGCCGCACCGAAGCCGTGGAAGATACGGTGACGGCGACGCCGGTCGCAGCGCTTTCCGCAACCCTCGATTGGCCGTCCGGGCGCCCGCCAGCCGGCACGCCGCTGCCCTGCTTGTGGCACTGGTTGTACTTCCTGCCCTTGGCGCAACAGGCTGAAATCGGGCCGGACGGCCATCCGCATCGCGGTGGATTCCTGCCTCCAGTAGCCCTGCCGCGCCGCATGTGGGCCGGCAGTGATTTCGAGTTTCATGAAAGCTTAAGGGTAGGCGACGCGCTCAAGCGCACCTCGACGATAGTCGACGTCACCGAAAAATCAGGTCGTAGCGGGACGCTCATTTTCGTGCGCGTGCGCCATGAGATCAGGCGCAACCACTCGGAGAACATTGCCTTGACCGAGCATCACAACATCGTTTACCGCGATGCGGCGAAGGCGGGTGATGCGCTACCGCCGCCGGCGGCGGCGCCTGAGGCGTTCGCCTGGGAGCGCCGCATCAAGGCCGACGACGTGCTGCTGTTCCGCTATTCCGCGTTGACCTTCAACGGCCACCGCATCCACTACGACCGCAAGTACGTGACCGAGGTCGAGGGCTATGCCGGCCTGATCGTGCACGGCCCGCTGATCGCCACCCTGCTGATGGACCTGCTGCGCCGCCATCGACCGGATGCGCAGGTCGTAGCATTCGCGTTCAAGGCGCTGCGGCCGACCTTCGATATCCACCCTTTCAGCGTGCACGGCCAGCCGTCCGCGGATGGCAAGAGCGTACGCCTGTGGGCTCGTGATCACGCAGGCTGGCTGACCATGGACGCCACCGCCACCCTGGCTTGAGCGAATTCGCACAGCTGGTCCAATCGCGACACATTTCGAAAGCCCGCAACCATGGCAGCGACCATCATCGATTCAAAAATCTTCGGCGACTTGTTCTCCGAAGCCAGCATGCGTCATGTCTGGTCGGACGAGAACCGCACCGCGAAGTACCTGGACGTCGAACGCGCACTGGCCAAGGTGCAGGGCGCTTTGGGCATCATTCCGCAGGAAGCGGCTGACGAGATCGTCAAGCATTGCGATGTCGAGCGGATCGACTGGGTCAAGCTCAAGGCCAAGACCGAACAGATCGGCTATCCGATCATCGCGGTGGTCAACCAGATCAATGCCGCCTGCCGCGACAAGCTGGGGGAGTACTGCCACTGGGGCGCCACTACGCAAGACATCACCGACACCGCCACCGTGCTGCAGATTCGCGAAGGCCTGGCGCTGGTGGAGCGGGACTTAGCCGAGATATCGGCCGCGCTGGCGTTACTTGCGGCTAAATATCGCGACACGCCGATCATCGGCCGCAGCAACCTGCAGCAGGCCACGCCGATCACCTTCGGCTACAAGATGGCCAGTATCTTAGCCGGCATCGAGCGCCATCGCGAACGCCTGACGCAATTGAAGCCGCGCGTTCTGGTCGGCGAATTCGGCGGCGCGTCCGGCACCCTGTCGTCGCTTGCGACAGGCGCGATGGAAACCCAGGCCGCGCTGATGCAGGAACTGGGTCTCGGCCAGCCGCTGATCTCCTGGCACACCGTGCGTGACAACATCGCCGAGGTGGGCGCCTTCCTCGGCTTGGTCGGCGGCTCGCTGGGCAAGATCGCGATGGATGTGAAGTTGATGATGCAGACCGAGGTGGCCGAAGTGTTCGAGCCCTTCGCGCCGGGGCGCGGCTCGTCGTCGACCATGCCGCAAAAGCGCAATCCGATTTCCTGCCTTTACATCCATGCCAACATTTCGGTGGTGCGCCAGCATGCGGCGGCGCTGATGGATGCGATGGTGGCGGATCATGAGCGTTCCACCGGGCCGTGGGAAATCGAATGGGTGGTGCTGCCGGAAGCTTTCTGTCTGATGGCCGGGGCCTTGAAACAGACCAAGTTCATTCTGGCCGGGCTGGAGGTGGACGCTGCCAGGATGCGCGCCAACATCGACATGACCAATGGCCTTGTGATGTCGGAGGCGGTGATGATGGGCCTGGGCCCCTACATCGGCCGCGAATATGCGCATGACCTGGTGTACGACCTGTGCCGTGCATCGATCGATGAGAAGCGTCCCTTGATCGAACTGCTCGCGGAACATCCGGAGATCAAGAAGCATGTGAATCGTGCCAAACTCGATGAGTTTTGCGATCCGGCCAATAACCTCGGGCAGGCGGGGGTGATGGTCGATCGCGTATTGGCCAGCCTGAAGTAGGCTTGGACGGCGCCGATCGCTGCAACGTCGACAGCGCGGCCGGACGGGTTGTTGCATACGGGAGACAAACATGAAACGGCGTGACTTTATCGCTGTTGCCGCCAGCCTGCCGCTGGCGCGTGCGGCAGGTGCGCAGGACAAATACCCCAGCAAGCCGATCCGCCTGGTGGTGCCGTTCGCGCCGGGCGGCAGTTCGTCGATCGTCGCGCGTGCGTTTGCCGGCGAAATGTCCAAGGGCCTCGGCCAGGAAATCATTATCGACAACCGTCCCGGTGGCGCCGGCAATATCGCCATGGAGGCGGTGGCCAAGGCGGAGCCGGACGGCTACACCCTGATCATCGGGCATATCGGCACGCTGGCGGTCAACCCCTTCATGTTCGCCAAGCTGCCGTTCGATACCAACCGTGACTTTGCGGCCGTGTCGCTGTTGGCCAAGGTGCCCAGCATTTTTGTGGTCAATGCGGCGGTGCCGGTGAAGACCCTGAAAGAGATGATCGACTACTGCAAGTCCCATCCGGGCAAGGTGTATTACGGGTCGGCAGGCAACGGCAGCGCCGGGCATCTGGCCTTCGAGTACCTGAAGCTGGTTACCAAGATGGACATCCAGCATGTGCCCTACAAGGGTACCGGGCCGCAACTGACCGACCTGATCGGCGGCCAAACGCAGGCCGCGTCGGCCGGCACGCCGCCGCTGATGCCGCATGTCAAGGCTGGCAAGCTGCGGGTATTCGCGGTGGGCACCGCCAAACGCCTGCCGGAACTGCCGGGCGTGGGCACCATCGCCGAGCAGGGCTATCCAGGTTTCGAAACCGTGCAGTGGTATGGCCTGAACGCGCCGGCCAAGGTGCCGGCGGCGATCATCAAGCGCCTGGCCGACGAAGCGGCCAAGGCGGCTCACTCCAGGGAAGTGCAGGATCGGTTTGCCGGCGACAGCACCGAGGAGGTCGGCTCGTCCGCCGCCGATTATGCGGAATTCATTCGCAAGGAACAGGCGCGCTGGAGCGTGGTGGTCAAGAGCGCGGGGATCAGAGCGGACTGAGCGGGCAAAAGTGGACCCCTACTTTTGCCCGGCTTGCGTAGGGCGGTCAAAAGTGAACCCCTACTTTTGACCGGCTTGGTTTGCATCGAATCGCCGGCATAGCCGGACAATTCGATGTCTGAAATGCTTAACGAAGAAACTGTGCGGGGTGAGTTTGTCGACGGTCTATGACGTGATTGTGGTGGGCGGTGGCAATGCCGCCTTGTGCGCGGCGTTGACTGCGCGCGAGGGAGGGGCTTCGGTTTTGCTGCTGGAAGCGGCGCCGCGCGCGTGGCGTGGCGGCAACACCATGCATACACGCAATTTGCGCTGCATGCACGATGCGCCGCAGGACGTGCTGACCGAGGCCTATCCGGAAGAGGAGTACTGGCAGGATTTGTTGAAGGTGACCGGTGGTCTGACCAATGAGCATCTGGCGCGCATCGCGTTGCGCGAATCGGCGGTGTGCCGCGAATGGATGAAAAAGCACGGCGTGCGTTTCCAGCCATCCTTGTCGGGCACCCTGCATTTGTCGCGCACCAATGCGTTTTTCGCCGGCGGCGGCAAGGCTTTGCTCAACGCTTATTTCCGCAGCGCCGAAGCGCTGGGGGTCGAGATTCGCTATGACTCGGCGGTGACCGCGCTTGACATCCGCGACGGCGTGTTTCAGGCAGTGATGGTCGGTGGCGAGCGCATCGAGGCGCGCGCCTGCGTGGCCGCCAGCGGCGGTTTCGAATCCAACCTCGCATGGATGCGCGAGGCCTGGGGCCAGAACGAATGGGGCGAATGGCCGGCGGATAATTTCCTGATCCGCGGCACGCGCTTCAATCAGGGCGTGGTGTTGCGCGCCCTGCTCGATGGCGGCGCTGACTCGGTGGGTGATCCCACGCAGTCGCATTGCGTGGCCATCGACGCCCGCGCACCCAAGTACGACGGCGGTATCGTCACGCGTCTGGACTGTGTTTCGCTGGGGCTGGTGGTCAACAAACATGCCAGGCGCTTTTACGATGAGGGCGAAGATTTCTGGCCCAAGCGCTACGCGATCTGGGGCCGCCTGACGGCGCTGCAGCCCGGCCAGATCGCCTATTCCGTGATCGACGCCAAGGCGCTCGGGCGTTTCATGCCGCCGGTGTTTCCCGGCGCGCGCGCGCAGACCCTGGCTGAACTGGCCGCCAAACTTGGAGTCGACGCCGCGACCTTCGAGGCCACGGTGCGCGAGTACAACGCCGCCTGCCGTGTCGGCACTTTCGACCATGCGGTA
>JAYVWK010000440.1:0-4012 GCA_043786185.1 Burkholderiales bacterium | reverse complement strand
CGTAACGCTAAGCGGCCCCGCCCTTGGCTCGATCTCGCACACGGTGGCCTTGTCGGTGTATTTTGGTGACCCGGACGGCAATCGCGTCGAACTGTTCGTTGACACCCCGTGGTACATCACCCAGCCGACGCGCGAAGCGCTTGACCTGTCGATGCCGGACGCCGAGTTGATGGCTGCGGTCGAGGCATTTGCGCGCAGGCAGCCGGGATTTTGTTCGCGCGCGGAATGGTCGGCCGAACTGAAGAAGCGAATCGAAGCGGCGCAGCCGGCGTAGGCCGGGCGGATTGGCGCAGCGGCGCCGCGACCCGCTCAGGCTTTCGGGTCGAGCGCGCGCAGGACTCCGGCGCGTTCTTTCGCCGCCGTCATCAGGAAGCTGACCTCCGAGCCGCCGAGAATGAACTGCACGCCCATGGCGATGAACTTCTGCATCAGCGCCGGCGCATAGACGCCACCCATGCCGACGAACTTGTCGTGCTTGCGGCAGGCGCCGATCACCCGGGCGTAGGCCTCCCCCACCCGCGGATGATCGAACTGGCCGGGAATGCCCATTTCGGCGCACAGATCGTTGGTGCCGATCAATAGCACATCGATGCCTGGCACTGCTGCAATTTCCTCACAGGCCGCCAAGCCGGCAGGCGACTCGATCATCGCGATCACCAGCGTTTCCTCGTTGACTTGGCGCATGGTGTCGGCCAGCGGCTGGGTGGCGAAGTGGGTCTGCGGCAGCGGCCCGCCGACCGAACGGTGGCCCAGCGGCGGAAAACGGGTGAAACCGGCGATGGTTAGCGCTTGCTCGGCGGATTCGATATGCGGCAACACCACGCCCTGGGCGCCGTTGTCGAGCGCGCGGGTCGAGTGGTGGTGTTCGATGCCGGGGGCGCGCACGATCGGCGTGATGCCGAAACCCAGCGCCGCGCAGGATAGTTGCGCCGCGGTGTCGACGGTCGTGGCGCTGTGCTCGCAATCGATGAACAGCCAGTCGTAGCCGCAGGCAGCGGCGATCTGCGCGATTTCGACGCCACGCGACAGGCGCAGCCCGAGGCCGATCGCGAGGCGGCCTTCGCGCAACAGACGTTTGGTGCGGTTCTGAATGATCATGGAAGCTCCTTGTTGTAGTGTGATCGGGATTGAATGCGCGGGGCGCGCCTCGTGAAAGTTGACGCGACGGCGATATGTCCGCTTGCGCCAGCGCGTCGCCGCATGCTTCAGGCGTTCCAGTAGGCCTCAAGCGCGGCGATGTGCCGCGCCTTGGTTTGCGCCGGCAGAAACGCCGCCTCGAAACCGTTGCGCGCGATCACCAGCACATCGTCACCGCTCAAGTTCAGCGCCTCCTGGGTGGCGCTGAAGTTCTCGTTCATGTAGCCGCCGAAGTAGGAGGGATCGTCGGAGTTGATGGTCACGGCCACCCCGGCATGCAGCAGGGTTTTCAGGTTGTGCGCGGCGAGCGTGGGAAACACCTTCAGTTCAACATTCGACAGCGGGCACACGGTCAGGGGAATGCGTGACTGCGCCAGGCGTGCGACCAGCGCCGCGTCTTCGCCACAGCGCACGCCATGGTCGACGCGGTCCACCCGCAGCAGGTCGATGGTGTCGGCCACATAGGATGCCGGCCCTTCTTCGCCGGCATGAGCAACCGTTTTCCAGCCTTCGGCGCGCGCGCGCTCGAAGGAACGCACGAACTTGGCCGGCGGGTTCGGCAATTCCGGCCCGCCCAGGCCGATGCCGACCACCCGGTCGCGCACGGCACGTGCCTGATCGAACATCGCCAGCGCATCTTCCTCCGACCATTGGCGCTGGATGCCGAAGATCAGGCCTGTGCTCATGCCGAAGCGGGTCTCGGCCTGCTTCAACGCATTCCAGGTGCCTTCGAACATCGCCTCGAAAGCGACGCCGCGGCGGGTGTGCGCCTGTGGGCTGATGAACACCTCGGTGTGCCGCACGTTCTCGCTGTGCACCTTTTCCAGGTAGGCCCAGGTCATGTCGAAAAAATCGGCCTCGGTCAGGAGCACCGTCAGGCCGGCGTAATAGACATCGAGAAAATCCTGCAAATTGCGAAACGAATATGCTGCGCGCAATTCGTCTTCGGAACCCCATTTGAGCGCGACCTTGTTGCGCCGGGCCAGACGGAACATCAGGTCGGCTTCAAGCGAACCTTCAAGGTGCATGTGCAGTTCGGCTTTGGGCATGGCGGCGATGCGGGAGCGCATGTCGGCGGGTGTGGGGGCGGCGTGGGTATGCAATTTGCTCTTTCGATACAGGCAATGCCGTGCAGGTGGTCGACGGCATTGGATAGGATGGTTCAGGCGCGAGTGCGGCGCGGCGATCCCGCTGTCAACCCGGCAGAGGCTTGGCCCGGACCAATTAGCTTAACATTCGCCGCGTGCAACAGATGCGCGGGCAAAAGACACCGCCGTCATTTCGCCGGTCGAATGACTTGCGTCACCATATCTACAGGGGAGTTTCGATGAAAATTTTGTGCATGTTCGCCAAGCCTTTGCAAATCGCGGCCGCCGCGTTCCTGGTGGTCCTGGCCGCCGTGCAGTTTTCGCCTGTGGCCCAAGCGCAAGCCCAGGCCAAACCGCTCAAGAAAGTCAAGATCGCCGTAGGCACCACCGTGGTCAATGTCGGCTACCCATGGCTTACGCTGCCGATCGCGCTCGATTACTGGAAGGCCGAAGGCTATGACGTCGAGGTGCTGCCGGTAGGCGCATCGCTGCAGGCGCTGCAGCAGATGGTGGCGGGCAACGCCGATTTCGCGCAGCTCAATTCCAGCGTGGTGATCCAGGCCAATGTGGTCAACGCGATTCCGGCGCGGGTGGTGATGAACAACGGCGTCATCGACTGGTCGCTGGCCACCCTTGAAGACGGGCCGATCAAGGACGTGCGCGATCTCAAGGGCAAGACCATCGGCGTCTTCAGCCTGGCCACCGGCGGCATCGCCTTCATGAAATCCTACATGCGGGCCAACGGCATGGATCCGGACAAGGATGTCAGCCTGGTTGCGGTCGGCCTGGGCGCGCCCCCGGTCGAGGCGCTGCGCACCGGCAAGGTGCAGGCGCTGCTGTTCTGGGCCTCGGCCAATGCCACCTTCGAAAACGCCGGTTTGAAACTGCGCTATCTGCGCGGTGCCGACTGGCGCAAGTTTCCTGATTTCACCTTTTCCACCTTGCAAAAGACCATCGATGCCGACCCGGCGATGGTCGAGGCGATCGCGCGTGGTGCGGCCAAAGCGACGATCTTCGCCTGGGCCAATCCCGATTGCGCCCGCCGCATGCACTGGGCGCGCTGGCCCAACACCAAGCCCACGGGTGTCGACGATGCCGTCGCAGCACGCTTCGACATGAATAACCAGAAGGCGCAACTCGATTCGATGACCGATGCCTTCCAGATGAACGGTGGCAAGCTGGTCGGTAATGCGACTGCGGACGCCTACTCGCGCATTCAGAACTTCATGCTGGAAGCCAAGCTGATCGAAAAGGTCTTGCCGCCGGCAAGCTACATGGTGGGTATCCCGGGTTTCTTCGACAAGATCAACAGTTTCGACGCGGCTGCGGTGCGTGCGCAGGCAGCGAATTGCCCGGTGAAGTGATCAAGCCGGCGGCGGCCTGCGGACGTCCGATCACCGCATCTGCGCTCACCCGATGCTGATTGACGTAAGCGCGCTCAACAAGGTCTATCGCACTCGCGAGGGGGCGGACATCAACGCCTTGTCGAACGTCAACTTCGGCATTCGCGAAGGCGAGTTCGTCACCGTGGTCGGTCCCAGTGGCTGCGGCAAGAGCACTCTCCTGAAGATTCTGGCGGGTACCTTGCGCCGTACCTCGGGCCAGGTGACCATGCGCGGTGCGCCGATCGACGGGCCGAGCCGCGACGTCGGCGTGGTGTTCCAGGCGCCGGTGCTGTTGCCCTGGCGCACGGTTCTGGAAAATGTGATGCTGCCGATCGAGATTCAGAAGCGTGACCGCGCGCAATACACTGAAAAGGCCAGAAGCTTTCTCAAGCTGGTCGGGCT
>JAYVWK010000439.1:0-3329 GCA_043786185.1 Burkholderiales bacterium | reverse complement strand
CGTGCATCACGACCAGCCGGAGGCGCTGGCGCGGCTGATCGAGGGATTTGTTTAGCCGGCTGCTGCTTGAAACAGGAAAGAGGCCGCTCGGCAGGCCGGCCAATGTAAACGTGGCATTGCCAGCCTGCTTCGCCAAGCGCGCTGAAATTGGCGCGGGATGTCGACGCTCTGCGAAGCCGGCATGATGAACACGGCGTGCGTCAAGGCGCCCGTGCGACGAGTTCCGTCTTTAGCTGGCCTCAGGTCGTCGCTTGCGCCTTGTCGTGGCCGCAACTGGACAGGCGATGCTCGTTCTCGCGGCGTTGCGCAGTAGGCATCGGCAGTTCCGCATCCGTGATGCTGTTGCACATATCGCCAATCAGCGCGAGCTGTTCCGGCAGTGTCAGTTTGGCGATTTCGTCACGAGTCAGGGTAGTCATGCCATGAGGCAACGCCAAAACGGCTGGGCGATTCAAGAGGTGACGGCAATCAACATGTGACAACGGCTCAGGCCCGGTGTTTGCGCTTTAGACGCATCGGGTTCTTCAAGGGAACCAAACTGGTGGTCGCACTCTGCGCTGGATGTCTCAATGCGCCTTGGGGCGCGCAGGCGCAGCAAACAGGCAAGGTATGGCGTGTCGGCTTCCTGGGATGCGTGTCGATCATGTTGTCGCCACTGGATGACAGGAAGTCCCGGCTGATGCCAAGTCGCGTTTTCGGCGTATTCATGCGCATGCTCCGCTACGGCGATCCGCTCACAACTGCACCTTGGCCGCGCGCGCGACTTTGGTCCATTTCTGGATCTCGCTTTCCATGAACTGCCGCAGATCGGCAGGTGATCCGCCCGCAGGTTGGGTGCCCTGCGCCACCAGCTTGTCGCGCACATCCGGCAGTTTGATGATCGCGTTGAGTTCGCGGTTGAATTTGCTGATGATGTCCGCGGCAGTGCCCCTGGGCGCGAAGTAGCCGAACCAGGCCACCGATTCGAAGCCCGCGTAGCCCGACTCGCTGATGGTCGGCACATCGGGCAACTCGGGGCTGCGCTGCAAAGTGGTCACGCCCAGTGCCCTCAATTTTCCCGACTTGATGTGCACAAGCGCCGGCGGCAGGTTGCCGCAAAACAGGCTGACCTGCCCCGCGATGACGTCCAGTACCGCCGGCGTGGCTCCCTTGTAGGGCACATGCAACATCTCGATGCCGGCAACCATCTTCAAGTATTCCCCGGACAGGTGCGCCGAGGTGCCGTTGCCGCCCGAGGCAAATGAATAGCGCCCGGGTTCTTTCCTGGCGGCTGCCACAAACTCGGCCAGGTTGGTGCCGGCAATGCCCGGGTTGAGCACGCAAACGTTGGGCGTCTTGTTGATCAACAGCACCGGCTCGAAGTCGCGCAGGGGGTCATACGGCAGGCTGGCGTAAACCGCCGCATTGATGCCATGCGAGCCGGCGGTTCCGATTCTGAAGTGGTTGCCGTCGGGCGCGGCATTCTTGCCCGCCACGGTACCGATGATGCTGCCGGCGCCCGGCTTGTTGTCGATCACGAACGCCTGCCCCAGGCGCTCCTGCAGCTTCTGGCTGATGAGGCGGCCCGCCTGGTCGGCACCATCACCGGGAGTGCCGGGAATGATGATGTTCACGGCCCTCGACGGCCACGACTGGGCCTGTGTCAAGGCAGTGGCGGGCAAACCGCACAGCGCAAGCGCGATGGCGCGCGCGATCAGGTGTTGCATGTTGAACCTCCGAGGGGAATTGAATCGGATGCGAAATCAATTGCAAAACGACGACAGCCCAAGCAAGTGTCTGACCCGTTCATCAACCAGTGCGACTGCGCCGACACTCTCCGCCCCGACGCGCAGTGCCGGCAACTCTTGCGACGCGACAATCCAGTGCGGAATGGCTGCCCCCGCTGACCGGCGCACGCCGGCCAGCCATTGAAAAGTGCGCCGCCAGACGCAGGCCAGCGGCGCTCACCTCAGGCCTTGAGGTTCCACGCGGCGGCTTCCCATACTGGCTTGCCGCGCACATCGCTCTTCATGTCGTCGAACACGGCGCGCTCGGGCACTTTCCCGATCGCTTCGTAAGCGGCGCGCGAAACGTCGGCGCCCAGCATGAACAGCTTCTTGGCCGCCTCCGGGTCGAGCGCGGCCTGGAAGATCGCCTTGGTGGTGGACAGGCCCACCAGGGTACGCGCGTCACCTTCGGTCACCCACGACCAGCCGCGGCGCTTCCATAGCACGTTGTCGATCCAGTCGCCCTGCGACTGCGCCGATCCGGCCCAATTGACAGACCCGGCCTTGATGATCTCGGAGGTGCCGCCCTTGGCCAGCGCGGCCACGGCGCGATGGTTGGCCACCAACAGCGCAGTGACCACTTTCGGATTGGCCGCCAGGAAATCGCGCCGGGCGACGATCCAGATGCGATGCGGGTAGTAGGCCTCGGGCGCGAACGGCGTCTTGGCGAAGCTGGCGACAGTCTTGCCGGCGCCGCTGCCTTCCGGGCCGCGATAGGCGGGGCCGGTCTTGCCGTCGTTGCGCAGCACGGTGATGAGCGCGCCTTCGCGCTCGGCCATGGCAGAGGTCGGCGCCAGGCTCAAGCATGCGTCGATGCCCGGTTGTGCGCGGCCAAGTTCGGTGAGCGCATTGATGTTGCGCACATTGATGCCCCACTCCTTGGGATCGTCGATACCGGCATGCGCCTTGAGCATGCGCACCAGCACCAGGTGCAGGTCGGAGCCGACGATGGTCAGGACCGACTTGCCCTTGAGGTCGTTCAGGTTCTTGATCGGCGAGTTCGGCGGCACCTGCAGCGGAAACAGGTTGCCGCCACCGACAATCGCCAAGGGCACCACCGGGTCGGGCCCGGTGAGCGAACGGATGGTCGGCGTCGACCCGAGGGTGCCGAACTGCAATTGCCCGGCGGCGATGCCCTGCAGCATGCGCAAGAGCACCGGGAACGACAGGAACTCCGGCTCCACGCCGGCCACCCCCAACTCCTTCGCAGCCTGCTCCAGCAGGTTGTCCTGGCGCATTTTCATGATCAGCGCACCCGACTCCTGCGCCAGGCCGACGCCCATCGACAACTTCACCGCCTGCGCGAACGCGGGACTGATGCCGAACATGGGCAGGCCGGCCAGTGCGCCGGCACTGCCCAGGAATGTGCGTCGATCGTATCGTTTCATGGCTGTCTCCTTGGGAATTTTTTTGGGTTGCCCCTTGAAGGGGAATCAATGCGACTCTTCGGTGATCGCCTGTGCCGCCTCGTCGCGAATAAGGCTCCAGACGTGCGCGGTAAGAAGCGCCATTTCGGGGGAATTGCGTAAGCCCGCGCGCGGTCGCGGCAGGTCGACCTTGACC
>JAYVWK010000438.1:0-5546 GCA_043786185.1 Burkholderiales bacterium | reverse complement strand
GGCGCCTCGGCAATCGCCTTGTTCGATGCGGACGACCCGTATCTGGATGAGCCGCGGTTTCCCGGCGTCCATCACATGGCCCTGGCGGCGGCCGACCCGATGGCTACGGCCGCGCGCCACGCGCTGCCCGCAACCGTCAGCGGCATCGGGCCGGGAGGCAAGCGCTTCGTGGCTATTGATGTCGCGGCCACTGTCGGCATCCGCACCCGCTTCGTCGAGCCGCTTGCGGTTGCGGCCGTCGACGCAGCGGCCTACAAGATCGATCACCTCGGGATCGCGACCAACGACAACGCCGCCACGGTTCGCGTGTTCACCGACAACCTCGGCTGCCCGATCCAGAGTACGCAGACCGATATCGAGATCCGCAACGTCACCGAGAGCTTCATCTCCGACAAATACGGCGCGGTCTATCACGCCCGTCCGCCGCAGATTCTCGGCGGCTTGCGCGATGTATTCATCACCGTCGGCGATTGCGAGCTCGAGCTTTTGATGGACTACGATGCGGCGATGAAGCCTAAACAGCACTTGGGTGAGGCGGAAGGCAATACCAAGGGCGACCAGAGCGCGATTGCCAAATTCGTGGCGCGACGCGGCCCCGGCCTGGCGCATGTCGCCTTCGCGACGCGCAACATTGATGCGCTCCTGCCCAGGCTGGCCGGTGAAGGCTGGCGCATGATCGATCTGGTCGGGCGCCCTGGTGGGCGTGGCTCGAAAATCGGCTTTGTCCATCCTTCGAATTTCGGTGGCGGCCTGCTCATGCATTTCGTTGAGCCAGAGGTCGATGGTGGCTATGCAACGCCGCAAGCCTCACCGCATGTGCCATCATGAAGGCTTCGGCAATGCGCTGGTGCAGCGCAAGCGGACCGGCGGCAGCCCGCTGCGGGTGGCGCCAGCGCCACGCAGGCAAACACAAACAATCAAGGGGGAGAACACATGAAACGAACGATCCTGAATAGCCTGATCGCGCTGGCCGCTCTCGGCGCACCGATCGCAAGCGCACAGGACTATCCAACCAAGGGACCGATTCGCCTGATCGTCGGCTTCGCCCCCGGTGGCGGCACCGACGCCATCGCGCGCACGCTCAATACCCGCATGGGCGAAATTCTCAAGCAATCGGTGCTGGTTGAAAATCGCGCGAGTGCCGGTGGCATCGTGGCCACCGAAGCGGTGGCCAAGTCGGCGCCCGACGGCTACACCGTGAGCTTCAACGTCAACACCCACGCGATCAACCAGGCGCTCTACCCGAAGCTGCCGTATGACACCGAGCGCGACCTGCGCGGCGTGACCCTGATCGGCTCCCTTGGCCAGACCCTGGCGGCGCATCCGAATGCCGAGGCGAACACCGTGCAGCAGTTCCTCAAGCTCGAAGCGGTGGATGCGAACAAGAAGCGACTCATGGCCAACGGCGGTGTCGGCTCGCCCGGGCATTTGGCCGCCGCGTACCTTGAATCGTTGGCCGGGGTCAAGTTCACCCATGTGCCGTATCGCGGTGCCGGTCCTGGCATCATCGACGTGGTGGGTGGCCAGGTGCCCTACATCCTGTCGACCACAGCCGGCCTGATGCCGCATATCCGCAGCGGCAAGCTGAAGGCGATCGCGGTGACCTCGCCCGAACGCTCAGCGCTGATGCCGAATGTGCCGACCATCGCCGAGAGCGGCTTTCCCGGCTATGACATGGACACCTGGATCGGCATGTTTGTGCCGAAAGCCACGCCCGCCGCGGTGGTCAAACTGTTGCACGAGGCCACGCTCGAAGCACTGAAGTCGCCGCAGGTCAGGGAACGTGTCGAATCGCAGGCCGGGCGCATCATCGGCGGCTCGCCCGAGAAGCTCGATGCGCTGGTGGCGGAGGACATCAAGCGCTATACCAAGATCGTGCGGGATTTCGGCATCAAGGCAGAGTAGCAAAGCCGGAATGGAAAAGCTTGCGACACAAAGGAAGTCGTGATGTTGAAGATTCTCGGACGCGCCAATTCGTTCAACGTGCGCAAGGTGCTCTGGCTGTGCGATGAGATCGGCCTGCCGTTCGAGCGTGAGGACTACGGCCGCGGGTTTCGGCCCACCAACACGCCGGAATTCTTGAAGCTCAATCCGACGGGACAAGTGCCGTGCGTGATCGACGACGGCTTCGTGATGCGTGAGTCACACGCGATCCTGCGCTACCTTGCCGCCAAGCACGACGCGACCTCCCTGTACCCGACTGACCTTAAGCGGCGCCAGAGCATCGAAGCCTGGATGGATTGGGTAGCCTACGACGTCACGCATTCGATGCGCGGGGCCTTCCTCGGCGGGCAACTGCAGGAGCCGCCATGGAACAACGAATGGTTTGTCGCACAGGGCCGCCTCGACCTGAGCGCGCAGATGAAGCTGCTCGATGACGCGCTCGCCGCCCATTGCCCCTATGTGCTCGGGGCGGACTTCAGCCTGGCCGATATCCCGGTCGGGTTGGTGGTGAACCGCTGGTTCTCGCTCAAGGATATCGCGCGACCCGAGTTTGCGGCGCTGGCCGCCTACTACGAACTGCTGACCATGCGACCGGCCTACCGGGCGCATGGTCGCAACGGCCTGCCATGACATCCTCGCGGAGCCACATGGCCTGGTTGCCACACGTGGCCACCTGACGGAGCCGGCCAGGCGCGAGACGGGCTTGACGGACGAATGCGTGCTGAGCCGCTTGCGCAAAGTGCGCGACACGAGTAACTTCCTGCGGGCTGCCCGGATCGATCCGGCAGCGTCCCGCATGCCAAGGCAGCAGGGGCACCACACACGGAGGAGTCGGCATGAAACGATTCGCAGCAGTCGCTGCCATTACCTTGGGGCTGGCCGGGTTGTTCACCGCCGCCACGGCACAGGCGCAACAAAAGCAGCAATGGAAGTTCGTTTCGATCATTCCGGCCGGCCAGGATGCGTTCATCGACCGCTTCAAGGAGTTGGCCAGCGAGATCACCAAGCGCACCAATGGCCAGGTCGAGGTGAGCTTCTATGCCGCGGGCGAACTGCCCTACAAGGCGCCCGAACACCTGCGCGTCACCGGCAAGGGCTTGGTTGAAATGTCGGAGGTGGTCGGCAGCATGGCCTTCGGCGATGCGCCGGCGCTGCTCCTGGGTGACCTGCCGTTTCTGGCCTTGAACGATGCCGAGCGCAAGGTCGTGCGCGACATTACCTGGCCCGACATCGCCGCGGCATTCCGCAAGCAGGGGGTGGAGCCAATCAGCGTGGGCGCCTATCCGCCGCGCAATATCGTGATGCGTAGCCCGGTCAAAACGCTGGCCGATGTCAAGGGCATGAAGGTGCGTACCGCCGGCGGGTTGGAGGCGGAGTACTTGAAGGTATGGGGTGCGGCACCGTCGTTCGTGGTGTGGGCCGAGACCTACCCGGCGGCGCAGCGCGGTATCGTCGACGGTGTGCTGACCGCCGCGGTGGCGATCGAGACCTCGAAAATGTACGAGGTGGCGCCGTATTTCCTGAAGATCGACGGCCCGGTCGCGGCCTTCTACATCACCGTGAACCAGGGCGCTTGGAGCAAGCTCTCGCCAGAACAGCAGAAGACGGTGAAGGCGGTCGGCGACTGGTGGTCGGAGCGCTGGCAGAAGATGGTGGTCGAAGAAGCCGACAACGGCGCTATCAAGCGCATGCTGGACAAGGGGCAAATCAAGAGCGTGGTGCAGGTGCCTGCAGGCACCCATATCGAAACCCGCAAGAGCCTGATCCCGATCTATCGTAGCTACGTCAAGGACAAGGTCGGGCCCGAAGGCAGCCAGGCGCTGGAGCGTGCGCTCGCCGCACTGAAACTGCAGTAAGCCAAGTGGGGTTTTCGACTTTCGCGGCGCGCCTGAGCAAGATCGGCGCTGCCGTCGGCGCGGCCGCGCTGACGGCGATGATTGTGCTTATCACCGTGCAGGTGATCTCGCGGCGCTTCATGGCAGCGCCCATGGTGGTGGCCGACGAGTTGTCGGGCTATTTGCTGGTGATCTGCACATTCTCGGCGTTGGGCTACGCGCTCTTGCACGGCGACCATATTCAGGTGACCCTGCTGACTGACAGTCTTTCCGCAGGCGTGCGCCGCTGGCTTGCGGTGCTGTGGTGCGTGATCGGCCTGCCCTTCGTGGCGCTGCTGGTGTGGCGCACCACCGATCTGGCGCTCGACAGTTTTCGCACCGGCTCTTTCTCGGTGTCGGCCACCAACTTCGTGTTGTGGCCGTTTCAGGCCTTCATTCCCCTCGGTTTCGCCGTGTTGTTCGTGCAGATGTTGGCGCAGTTGCTCGCAGCGCTGCAACTGGCACGGCGGGGGGCACAATGAGCTGGGAGTCTCTCGCAGCGATTTACCTGGGCATCATGCTGGCGCTGCTGTTCGGCGGGGTGTGGATCGCGGTAAGCCTCGGCCTGGCCGGTGTTCTTGGCATCTGGCTGGTCAAGCCGGCGCTTCTCGGTGGCCTCGAATCGGTGGTCTGGAACACGGTCGATAACTTTGTGCTCACCGCCGTGCCGCTGTTCCTTTTCATGGGCACTGTGATCCTGCACGGCGGCATCAGCACGCGCTTTTATCGCAGCCTGGCGCTTTGGTTGAACCGGGTTCCGGGTGGCCTGGCGCAGACCAATATTCTTTCCTGCAGCGTGTTCTCGGCGCTGTGCGGTTCCAGCGTCGCCACCGCGGCGGCGGTCGGGGCGATCGCGATTCCGGAAATGCAGAAACGCGGCTACGGCGTGCGCCCGATGACCGGCACGTTGGCGGCCGGTGGCACCCTGGGTATCCTGATCCCGCCGTCGATTCCATTCATCATCTACGGTTCGACGGTCGGCGAATCGGTCGGCAAGCTGTTCGTCGCGGGCATCATTCCGGGCCTGATGATGGCGGCGATCTTCATGCTGTTTCTCGCCGTGCAGGCCACGCTCGTGCCGCGCGATTTTCCTTCGCTGGACGAGGCGGTGGCGTGGAGCGTGCGGCTGGCCGGCCTGCGTGACTTAGTGCCGGTGGTGCTTCTGATCGGCCTGGTGATGGGCGGCATCTATGCCGGCATCATGACACCCACCGAGGCAGCCGGTGTCGGCGCCGCTGGCGCGGTGGCGGTGGTCGGCATGTACGGCGGCTTGACGGTGGAAGTGCTGCGCCGCAGCCTGCTCGATGCCTTGCGCACCAACGCGATGATCCTGCTGATCGTGATCGGCGCGCAGATCATGTCATTCGCCCTGGTGTCGGCGGGCATCCCGCGCGCGCTGGTTGGCGCGATCCAGGCCGCGCAACTGGAGCCCTATGTGGTGCTGGCGGTGGTGGTGCTGATGTATCTGGTGCTGGGGTGCTTGGTCGATGCCTTGTCGCTGATGTTGCTCACCCTGCCGGTGGTGTTCCCGGTGATCAAGGCGGCCGGCTTCGACCCGATCTGGTTTGGCGTGGTGCTGGTGATTCTGCTGGAGATCGGCCTGGTCACCCCGCCGGTGGGCATGAACCTGTTCGTCATTCAGGGCATGGCCAAGACCAGCCTTAGCGAGGTGGCCTGGGGCTCGTTTCCCTACGTCATCCTGATGCTGGGCGGCGTGCTGGCGTTGAC
>JAYVWK010000437.1:0-6015 GCA_043786185.1 Burkholderiales bacterium | reverse complement strand
CCGGCGACGTGTCCGCCTTCGTTCCGACCAACGTGATTTCGATTACCGACGGCCAGATCTTTCTTGAGACCGATCTGTTCAACGCCGGAATACGCCCCGCGATCAACGCCGGTATTTCGGTGTCCCGCGTTGGCGGTGCAGCGCAAACCAAGATCATCAAAAAGCTCGGCGGCGGCGTGCGTCTCGCACTCGCGCAATACCGTGAACTCGCGGCCTTCGCGCAGTTCGCATCTGATCTGGATGAGGCCACCCGCAAACAGCTGGAGCGTGGTCGTCTGGTGACCGAGCTCATGAAGCAGGCGCAATACGCTCCGTTGTCAGTGTCGGAAATGGCGTTCACGCTGTTCGGCGTTAACAATGGTTTCTTTGACGATGTGGATGTCAAGAAAGCACTCGCTGCCGAAAAGGCGCTGCACAAGTTCATGCAAGCCAAATACGCTGATTTGACCCAGCGTATTGAGGACACCAAGGATTTGTCGAAAGACGACGAAGCTGCATTGACCGCTGCGATGAAAGACTTTAAAGCCAACGGCTCCTACTAAGCTGAACCTGCCGAAAGCAAAATAATGGCTGGCTCAAAAGAGATTAGAACCAAGATCAAGAGCGTGCAAAACACGCGCAAGATCACCAAGGCGATGGAAATGGTCGCCGCCTCGAAGATGCGGCGGGCCCAGGAACGCATGCGCGCGGCCCGTCCGTATGGCGACAAGATCCGCAATATCGCCGCGCATATGTCCGGCGCGAACCCGGAGTATCGCCATCCGTTTCTGATCAAGCGCGCGGTGGTCAAGACCGCCGGTGTGATTCTGGTGACTACCGACAAAGGCCTGTGCGGCGGCCTCAACACCAATGTGCTGCGCCTGCTCACCACCAAGCTGAAGGAACTCGAAGCCGCGGGTGCGAAGATCGAAGCCACGGCCATCGGCAACAAGGGTTTCGGCTTTTTGAACCGGATTGGCGCCAAGGTGGTGTCGCATGCCGTGCAGATTGGCGACCGGCCGCATCTTGACAAGCTTATCGGCCCGGTGAAAGTGCAACTCGACGCCTACGCCGCCGGCCAGGTCGATGTGGTCTACCTGGCTTACACCGGCTTTATCAACACCATGAAGCAGGAGCCGCAAATCGAGCAACTGCTGCCCTTGACTGCCGACAAATTCGCGCAAAGCGACGCCGAAAAAAGCGCCTACGGCTGGGACTATCTTTACGAGCCGGACGCCAAAGCGGTGGTCGACGAACTTCTGGTGCGTTATGTCGAGGCGATCGTCTACCAGGCGGTGGCCGAGAACATGGCGTCGGAGCAGTCGGCGCGCATGGTGGCGATGAAGTCCGCGTCCGACAACGCCAAGGAAGTCATCGACGACCTGCAGTTGACCTACAACAAGGCACGGCAGGCGGCCATCACCAAGGAATTGTCTGAAATCGTTGGCGGCGCAGCCGCCGTGTAAGCATTCAAGAGTAACGAGGAACCACCATGAACCAAGGAACAATCGTCCAGTGTATCGGCGCCGTCGTGGATATTCAGTTTCCGCGCGACCAGATGCCCAGAGTCTATGACGCGCTCAAGTTGGAGCAGGACGACACCAATACCCTAGTCGAGCAAGGGCTCACGTTCGAAGTACAGCAGATGCTGGGTGATGGGGTGGTGCGCACCATTGCCATGGGTTCGTCCGACGGCCTGCGGCGCGGCATGGCGGTGAAAAGCACCGGCGCCGGGATTTCGGTGCCGGTCGGGCCCGGAACCCTGGGCCGCATCATGGACGTATTGGGTCGGCCGATCGACGAACGTGGTCCGGTCGACAGCAAGGAATTCCGCACCATTCACCAACCGGCGCCGGCGTTCGCCGACCTTTCCCCGTCGGTCGATTTGTTGCCAACCGGCATCAAGGTGATCGACTTGATCTGCCCATTCGCCAAGGGCGGCAAGATCGGGCTGTTCGGCGGCGCCGGTGTGGGCAAGACCGTGAACATGCTGGAACTCATCAACAATATCGCCAAGAGCTACGGCGGGCTGTCGGTATTCGCAGGCGTAGGCGAGCGTACGCGCGAAGGCAACGACTTCTATCACGAGATGTCGGAAGCCGGCGTGGTCAAACTCGACAACCTGCCTGAATCCAAAGTGGCGATGGTGTTCGGCCAGATGAACGAGCCGCCGGGCAACCGGCTGCGTGTTGCGCTGACCGGGCTGACGATGGCCGAACGCTTCCGCGACGACGGCAAGGACATCCTTTTCTTTGTCGACAACATCTATCGCTACACCCTGGCAGGCACCGAAGTGTCCGCTCTGTTGGGCCGGATGCCGTCCGCCGTGGGCTACCAGCCGACGCTGGCCGATGAAATGGGCAAATTGCAGGAACGCATCGTCTCTACCAAAGTCGGCTCGATCACCTCGATCCAGGCCGTCTACGTGCCTGCGGACGACTTGACCGACCCCTCGCCGGCCACTACCTTCGCCCACTTGGATGCGACCGTGGTGCTGTCGCGCGACATCGCCTCCCTGGGCATTTACCCTGCGGTCGATCCGCTCGATTCGACCTCGCGCCAGATGGACCCGAATGTGATCGGCGAGGAGCATTACGATGTTGCCCGCCGCGTGCAGGCTACGCTGCAGCGCTACAAGGAATTGCGCGACATCATCGCCATTCTCGGCATGGACGAACTTTCCCCGGAAGACAAGCTCGCCGTTACGCGCGCGCGCAAGATCCAGCGCTTCCTGTCGCAGCCGTTCCATGTGGCCGAGGTGTTCACCGGATCGCCCGGCAAGTTCGTGTCGCTGGCCGATACCATCCGCGGTTTCAAGATGATCGTCGACGGCGAATGCGACGCCCTGCCCGAGCAGTCGTTCTATATGGTCGGCGCGATCGAGGAAGCGTTCGAAAAAGCCAAGACACTGTAGTAGAAAGCAAGGCGCAGAGTACCTCTGCTCACTCCCTCACCCCGCTCAAGGGCAGAGGGAATGGGAAGAGGCAAATGTGCACCGCAGTAATCCCTTGCCAGCGCTTCGCCGGTGCGCGCGGAGAAGCCGGGATTGAGGGGCGCAGAGCAACCGAAGGAAATGTATGTCCACCATCCATGTTGACGTCGTCAGTGCCGAAGAGTCGATCTTCTCCGGCGAAGCCAAATTCGTCGCCCTGCCAGGCGAAGCGGGTGAGTTGGGCATCTATCCCAGGCATGCGCCGCTGATCACGCGCATCAAGCCGGGCGCGGTGCGGATCCTGAAAAGCGACGATACCGAGGAGTTGGTATTCGTCGCCGGTGGCATTCTGGAAATTCAGCCCAACGTGGTGACCGTTCTTGCCGACACCGCGATCCGCGGTCACGACCTTGATGAAGCCAAAGCTACCGAGGCGCTCAAGGCGGCCGAGGAAGCGCGTGCCAACGCCAAGACCGACATCGATTTCGCCAAGGCGAGTTCGGAGCTGGCGATCATGGCCGCGCAGATCGCTGCGATTCGCAAGTTGCGCGGCAGATAAGCGCGACCGTCGGCGGCACACGCAAGAAGGTGGCCTTGTGGCCGCCTGTTTCGTCTGTGCTCCAATAGCGGATACTGTCACCCTCCGGTCGCTGTGCCCGCGCAGATCATCCCGTCGCAACCTTTGTCGAAGCCTGCCGCGTGCGCTGTGCGTCTTGCCGGCGTGACGCGCGCCTATCAGCCGGGCCGGCCGCTCCTGCAGGATCTCGACCTGATCCTCATTGAAGGCGAGCGGGTGGCATTGCAGGGCGAATCCGGCGTCGGCAAATCAACGCTGCTGAACCTGATAGCGGGCCTTGACGTGCCGGACGCGGGCATCATCGAGGTCGCCGGGCAACGTATCGACAAGCTTGGCGCGGCCGAACGCACCCTGTTCCGCCGCACCGCGCTTGGTTTCGTGTTTCAGGCTTTTCACCTGTTGCCGCATCTGAGCGCGCTGCAGAACGCCATGCTGCCCTTGATGTTGGCTGGCGTTGGCGAAGCCTCATCGCGTAAGCAAGCACTCACGATGCTGGACGAGCTGGGGGTCGTTGCACGTGCTTACGCCAAGCCCGGCGAACTCTCCGGTGGCGAGCAGCAGCGGGTTGCACTTGCGCGCGCGCTGGTACATCACCCGAAGTTAGTCCTCGCTGATGAACCCACAGGCAATCTCGATCCGGCGACCGCCAAGCTGGCACTGGACCTGCTGCTGGCCCAATGCGCGCGCCATGGCATCACCCTCCTGATGGTTACCCACTCGCCCGAAACTGCGGCGCTGGCGGACCGGCGCCTGCTGCTCACGCAGTCCGGCTTGGTCGCGGTGGCGTGACCCGGCCGAACGGACCTGAGGGCAATTGCGTGACATCCAGCCTTACCCTGATGCGCTGGTTCGTCCTTGCCGCATGGCGAGCGCAGCGCGGGCGCTGGCTTACCGCAGCTACGGCGGTCGCCGTCGGTATCGCACTGGCCACCGCGATCTTCACGGTCAACCGCTCCGCTCTGGCCGAATTCCAGCAGGCCATCGATACGATCAATGGCGAGGCCTCGCTGCAGATTGTCGGCCGTGCCGGCATGTTCGACGAGCAGGTGTTCGATGCCGTGCTCGCCGCCGCGGCGGCAGTTGGCATCGATGCCGCCAGCCCGGTGGTTTCGGTCGAAGTCATTCTGCCCGGTAGCCCAGGTCAAGCCGAATCCCGCCCACGCGAACGCCTCACCGTGCTGGGCCTGGATGTATTCCGCGCCGGGGCCGTTAGCGCAACCTTGATACCGCAAGTCGATCCCAGCATCGCTGAAGCTGGTGGCGCGGGCTCGCCATTGTTTGCCGACGACGCAATCTTTCTTTCGCCTGCCGCCCAATCGGCCTACGCCGTTCGCCCCGGCGACACTCTTGTTGTCTCAAGCGGCCTGGCTCAGACGGCACTGCGTGTGGCCGGCAGCGTTTCGGTACCTGCCGGCCAGCGCTTAGGCCTGATGGACATCGGTGCCGCCCAGTGGCGCCTGGGCGCGCTGGGCAAACTTTCGCGCATTGACCTGAAACTGGCTGAAGGCGTGGCGCCGGACGCCGTCGCGCAAAAGCTGAAGTCCCTTCTACCGCTTGGTGTGGAAGTGGCCGCTCCGGAAAATCGCAGCCAGCGCATGAGCAACTTGTCGCGTGCCTACCGTGTGAACCTGAACGTGCTGGCACTGGTGGCGCTCTTCACCGGCGCGTTCCTGGTGTTTGCAGCCGTCGGGCTGTCGGCGGTACGCCAGCGCCCGCAACTGGCGCTGATGTCGGTGCTCGGTGCGGACGACGCATGGGTGCGCAATGCCGTACTTGCCCAGGGTGTGGCGGTGTCGTGTATCGGCACGGTAATCGGGATCGCCGCCGGTCTTGGCCTCGCCAACGGTCTCCTGGCTGCCTTTGGTGGTGATCTCGGTGGCGGTTACTTTCCGGGAGTGCGACCGCAAATGGTGATCGATATTCCTGCGCTGGCCGGCTTCGCAATTCTCGGCATCGCGGTCGGCTTTGTCGCCAGCTGGATTCCAGCGCGCGAAGCGGTGGCCGCGCGGCCGGTCGAGGCCCTGCGCGGCGACTCATCGGAAAGCGCGCTGGCCCGCCTGGCGCGGCCCGGCCCCAGTCTGTGGTTGCTGGCTGCGGGAGTTATTTTGCTGTTGCTGCCGCCGGTCGGCGGCTTGCCGGTTCCGGCTTACATCGCGATTGCCTGCGTGTTGCTCGCGGCCATCGCAGCGGTGCCCTGGCTGGTGGCACACCTGTTTCCTTTGCTGCAACGTATTTTGAGCCGGCGCGGCATGCGTCAACCGGTGTTCTGGCTGGCGCTTGCGCGCGTGGCGCAGGCGCCAGGCCAGGCGGCAGGCGTGATCGCCGGCGTAGTAGCGAGCTTCGCGCTGACCGTGGCCATGGTCATCATGGTGGCCAGCTTCCGCCTGGCGGTCGCAGACTGGTTGCAGGCGGTGCTGCCGGCCGATTTGTATGGCCGCGTGCCTGTCGGTGCCGCACAGGGCGCCATCACACCGGACCTGCAGGCGCGCATAAGCAAGCTGCCCGGCATTACCCGCGCCGAGTTCTC
>JAYVWK010000436.1:0-3140 GCA_043786185.1 Burkholderiales bacterium | reverse complement strand
GCCACCGCGCGCTCGGTCGCGGGTCCATCATTCATGCGCTTGGCCAGGAGCCCAAGGGCATACCAGGCGAAGATATCGCGCCGGTCGATTTCCAGCGCGCGGTCATAGGCTCGCAGAGCTTCGCGCTCACGGCCATCGGCCGCGAACTGGTCGCCGGTCATGATCCACGCCAACGTTGAGGTGGGGTCGGTTTGCAGTGCGCGTTCCAGGGCCAACGCGGCGCCGCGCGTGTCGCCCAGGCGCGCGAGCGTTGCCGCATAAAGATTCCAGCCACCGACCTCCTCGGGCAGCAATTGCGTGGCGCGTGCGAAGCATTCGCGTGCGGCCACCAGTTCTCCGGCCTGCAGATGGCCGTAGCCGGCCAAGTGCCACCACTCGCCGCGCGTCGGTTCGCGCACCAGCTTGGCACGTGCCAGCGTGGCCAGGGCCTTCCAGTCGCGTGCCTTGACAAGCGGTACCGCCTCGTCGAACTCGCTGCGGAAGTTGTACTGGCGCATGGCGCTTGCCAGGATTTCCGGGCCGCTTGAGAGCACCACCGAGGTGGCAACCGCCGCGCAGCCGGCCACCAGGCCTGCCAGTGACAGCGCCGCAAGCGAGCGCATCCAACCTGGGTTCATGCCGTTCCTCCGTGCGCACGCTGACGCACCGCTTCAAACATGCAGATCGCGCCAGCGGCCGCCACGTTGAGCGAATCCGCACCACCCGGCATCGGGATCGCCAGTCGTTGTGCCGCCCGCGCCAACAGGGCTTGCGACACGCCGGCCCCTTCGTTGCCGAAAATCCAGGCCACCGGTTGGCCGAGGTCGGCTTCGAACAGGCTGGCGTCGGCAGCCGCAGCAGTTGCCAGCAGCGGCACCGTGAGCCGGTCGATTACCAAGTCCAGGTCCATGCCTTCAACGATGGTCAGACCGAAATGCGCGCCCTGCGCGGCGCGCAACACCTTGGGCGACCATGCGTATACGGTCTTGGGCGAGCAGTACACCTGGGTGATGCCGGCGGCGGCTGCGCTGCGCAACAGACTGCCCATGTTGCCCGGGTCCTGCAGGTGCTCCAGCAGAAGACAGTCCACCGACACTGCGTCCGGCATGGCCTGGCGCGGCGTGCGCACCGCCGCCACGATGCCGGCCCCGTGCACGACCGTGCTCAGGGCTTCGAACATGGCATCGGGAAATTGCACTACCTCCGCGCGTGCCATATCGACCATGCGCGCGATCTCGGGCCGCCGCAGCCCCGACTCGCTCACCGCCAGCAGTTCCGGCATGCCCCAGCGCCCCATGCAGGCCTCGACTAAGTGTGCGCCGTCGAGAATCGACAAGCCCTCCTTCTTGCGTGCCTGCGCCGAAGATGCCAGTGCCTTGAGCCGCTTGAAAAGCGGGTTTTCGCGTGAGGTGACGACCTTGAGTTTCACGCGCGTCATTGTAGCGACGCTTGAAGCCGATTCAGAGTGCGGCCAGGTGCGCGCGCATGCTGCTGCGCTGCGCCGCGTCGGGCAAGGGGCCGCGCGCGGCGCCCAAGTTGTCGGCCACATGCAGGGGATTGCGGGTGCCGGGAATCGCCACCGTGACCGCGGCCGTGCCAAGAATCCATTTGAGAAAAAACTGCGCCCAACTGGCGATGCCAAGCTCGGCCTCGGCCCATGCGGGCACGGCATGGCCGCGCACCCGCGCGAACAGCGCGCCCTCGGCGAACGGCCGATTGACGATCACCGCGGCGCCGGCGTCGCCACAAGCATCGATCAGGCGCTCACCGGCCTGCGGTTCGGCCAGCGAATAGTTCAGTTGCACCGTGTCGACCCGATGGCACTTGAGCGCCGCTTCCAGCTCGCGATGCGCACCGGCGTGGTAGTGGGTGATGCCCAGAAGCCGCACCCGCCCTTCCTTCCTCCACTTAGCCAGCGTCTCCAGGTGCGCCTCGGTATCGACCAAGTTGTGCACCTGCATCAAGTCGAGCGAGCTCACCCGCAGCTTGGCCATCGAGTCGCGCATTTGCGCCACGCCCTCCTCACGCCCGCGGGTCCAGACCTTGGTGGCCACGAAAAGGCGCTCGCGCAAGCCGTCTTCGGCCATCAGGTCACCCAGCACAGCTTCCGAGCGGCCGTACATCGGCGAAGAATCGACCACGCGTCCGCCACCGGCCGCGAATACGCGCAGGGTTTCGCGCGCTGCGGTGTACTCCTTGCCGCCCGCTGCCACGTCGAACACCTGCCAGGTGCCCAAGCCCACCACCGGCACGCATTCGCCATTGGTGCCAAGCGGGCGGCTGATCAATGCCGCTTGCGCTAAAGCCGGCATAAAGGAAAGCAGCGGGGGCAGCAGCGGCAGCGCGGCCAGGGCGCGACCGAAGGCCCGCCGGCCGTGCGCATCAACGGCCCGCCGCCTCATGCTCGGCCCACACCTTGCGCGCAGTTCGCACGCCGTCTATCAATGCCGGCGCGCCGGCGTAGGTGGCCACATGCAGGAAAATTTCCTTCATCTCCCTCTTGGTGACGCCGTTTGTGATGGCGGCGCGCACATGCAGTTCAAGCTCATGCGGCCGATTCAGGCAGCACAACATCGCCAGGTTCATGAACGAGCGCGTCTTCTTGGGCAGCGTGAGCTCACCGTCGGCATCGCGCCGCGCCCAGCTACCGCCCCAGGAATGCAGCGTGAGGTATTCCTGCACGTCCGCTGTGAATTCATCCTGCACCGCGAATGCGCGCTCAACGTAGTCGCTGCCCACGACTTCCTTGCGGATTTTCAAGGCGGCGTCGAACATTTCCTGTTTGGTCGGATTGGTCATGGTTTCATGTTGGGTGATGATCAAGCCCGGCATTGTAGCGGTGCCCTCGCTGCACACCTGCCACGCATTTCGCGCGCATTTCGCGTCTACACGGCAAGTCAGGGAGCGGCCGCGTTCGCAAGTCGCCGTGTCGCCGCTCAACTCTGGAACAGCGTGCCGCGAATCTCCGATACCGGCTGATGCACCGTGCGCACCATGAAGGCCGATTCAGGCTCACCTTGGCGCAGCCGCTCCAGCCACGCCTCCGGGTCGAATTCGACGCCGATCGGATTCTCCGCATAGCCGGCGCCGTGCATGAATGCGTTGGTGGCATCCACCGTCGGGTAGCTATCGACCTGGAATTCCATCTGGTTGCCATCCGG
>JAYVWK010000435.1:0-5436 GCA_043786185.1 Burkholderiales bacterium | reverse complement strand
GCCGGTGTAGCCCCAGCGGCCCTGCTCGCAGCACGAGACGGGAATGGTCAGCTTCTTGCCGGCCGGCACCAGGATGCTGATGTTGAGAATGCGGTTCTGCCGCGCGCCGACGAGTTGCTCGCCGTCGACCAGCAGCACGCGCGAGAGGGCGTTATTCTCGAAGGCCAGCTCGGGCACGCTGCCGCCTTCGGAAATCTCGCTGATGTGGCCGACCTCCTGCTTGAGCGCCTCTTCGAGCACCAGGTAGTCGGGCGGCTCGGTGTGCGCGCTGATCAGCGGGAACAGGGCCATGTTGGCGAAGGACTGCGGCTGGCCCAGCGAGAGCCGGGAAAGGGTGGATTGGATATGGTTCATCTTGAGTCTCCAGTTGCATTGATGATCGGCCGCGGTGCGGCCGGCTGCGCCGGATCGTTGGTGATCGGGCGGTGCTTCGTTCCGCATGGGCAGGGCCTTCAAGGGCGGTCCAGGTAGCAGCGTGCATCGCTGTCGGTGAGCGCCCAGGTCAGCATTTGCCCCGGTGCGGCCGGGTTGTGCCATTCGGTGACGATCAGCCCTTCATCGGCCGCGAGGTGCCGCTGCAGCATGGCGATCCAGCCGTGGCCATCGTCGATTTCGGGGTCGTCGGCGTGGCGCTCTCCGATCACCACCTCGGCCGGCTGGCGCATGATAAAAAACGGCGCGCGCGGGTCGACGCCCCTGGCGATGGCGAAGCAGGGCGCCGGGTCGTCGTCCATCTGCCCCTCGAGCACGCTGGCGAAACGCTGGAACAGGATCACCTGCGGATCGGTGTTGATGGCGGCGGCATCGCGCGCGTGAAAGGCGGTGCTGTTGAAGTCGCCCTGGAACGGGCTGGCTTTGGGGCGCGGCATGTCTCGACTCCGGCGTGGAAAGTGGCCAAGTATCAACTGTGCAAGGCTCGCAGGATGAGCCACGGTTCGATGGTGGATCACAAGCCGGCCGGATCGCTGCGCTCCTTTGCTTATGAATGTCAAACATGTTGGACATTCAATGGTCCGCAGGGTAGCCTTCCCAAGTTTCGACAATTCGCAACCACGTATGTATTCGACTTAAGGCTACCCAGGCGACCCGCCCGAATCGCGAGTCAGTGTTTGCCCGTTAATACCCGCCGCGGCCGATGACTGGAGCCGTTGGTGAGCCTGGCGCAATACCAGCGCAAGTTCCGCGCCCTCTACGTCAACACCCCGCGCGGCAGGCGCAGCCCGCACAAGGTGTGCATGCTGCTGGCCATGCTGGACCTGGCCCGCGGCGGGGCGTGTGAATGGCTTCGCAAATCCGACAGAATCCGGCGACGCCAAAAAAGCGGGCATGGTTTTTGCCGCCTCGGAGCCGGGTCAAGGGTGGGCGCAGCCCGGCGAAGCGAACCCTTGACGCGGTGGAGAGGCGATACACTGAATCATCGCTGTAAGCGCGGCATTTTCGCGCTTACAGCGATGCTAACCAGCTTTTTTCGTCACCAACCTTTGTCGGTTTTGCGCCGCCGGTAACACCTAAGCGCAACCTCGGCGAGCCGCATCACGACAACGTGTACGAACCCATTGCAGCCGTCATGACCATGCCAAGCGGGGAAATAGCCGATGGAGACTGAGCAGCTTTCCGTCTTCACGATCGGGCATTCGAATCACCCGATCGAGAAATTCATCGAACTGCTGCGCCTCTACCGGATCGGCGCGCTCGCAGACGTGCGCTCGGCCCCGGCCAGTCGCTTCAATCCGCAGTTCAACAAGAAGCCGCTGGCGGCCTCACTGAAGCAGGCTGGCATCGCCTATGTCTTTCTCGGGCGCGAGCTCGGGGCGCGCTCGGAAGATCCGACCACGTATGAAAACGGGCGCGTGCAATATCGCAAGCTCGCCGCCACGCCCTTGTTCCGGTCCGGCATAGAGCGGGTGGAGCAGGGCGCGCGCAAACTCCGGGTTTCATTGATGTGTGCGGAAAAGGATCCGCTCGATTGCCACCGCACATTGCTGGTGAGCCGCGCCCTGGAGCGGGATCATGTAGCTGTCACGCATATCCTCGCCGATGGCGCGCTGGAGTCGCAACACGACGCGATGCGCCGTCTTCTCAAGCTTGAACCCGCCGGCTTGGGCGACATGTTCGATGCCGAGGAAACGCTCATCGAATTGGCAGTGCAAAGGCGTGAAGAGCAGGTGGCTTATCAGGATGAGCGAATGGTTCGAGAGGGCGCCGAGGTGGTGTCTTGAAGCTTTTTACCAGCGGATTCACCCAGAAAGCGGCGGAGCAGTTTTGCGGTTTGCTTGGCAGTTCCGGTACCAGGCGGGCGGTTGATGTGCGGCTTGGCAGATCAGCGAATCGGAATTCCGCAATGAAGACACTCATCAAGACCAGCAACACTGAAGGCTTTTTCAAGCGCGGCCGCGAAGTCGCGCGCCGCGCAGACTTGGCGTCGCGGCCCCCGCCGGGTCGAAAGGCCGGCATCGCGCCAGGATCGCAGGGGGGATTGCGCGTGCTCAGTTCAACGGCCGCCCCGCCTCTTTCGCAGCGTTCGCCTCACTCTGTGCCGCCAGGTTCTCGGCGATATTTCCCATGTGGCCGCCGAGTTTGCGCAGGATATCGGCAACCGCCTCGGGACCGTACTGGTAAGCCACCACCGCCAGCTTCCAGGTGACCGCGTCGGCGAAAACGCGCACGGCGTCGCGCGCCTGGGCGTCGACGAGCAGCGCGTCCATCACTGCCACGTAGCGGCGGTCCAGTTCGTCCAGCGGCACTTTCGGCGGGGATGCCTGGGATTCGCCGCCTGCCGGCAGGATTATTTGCGCGCTCGGGCTGCTGTCGCCGGCCCGGATAGGCGCCAGCACATTGTCGACAAAGTCCTTGAAATCACTCATCGCGCCTCCCTTTCGCCCTGATCGGGCCATCGCCGGCACACATTTGCCGGGCAGTTGTCGCTTGGATCGGCGACGTGCCCAGTATGCAGGCGGTGTTGGCTCGCAGGATGAGCCTATCGCTGCCGATGCAGCACGGTGTAGCCCGCCGGCAGCCCGTGCGCCGTAACCGGCAAGTTCTCCAGCTCGCGCTGTGCCAGGCCGCGATCGGCGCGCGCCTGGCTCGCGTGGCGAGCCTCGGATGCCGGATATTGGGCATCCGCAACCTCGGAGAATTTCACAATGCAGCGCAACGTTCCTTACCTCATGGGCCGGCTGGTCGCCCGGGTCCGGCGCCAGGTGGCCGCGTGGGGCGCCAGTGAAGACCTGGGCATGTGCCTGCTGGCCATCGGCCTGATGCTGCTGCCGGCGTTCGTGTCGGCGCACGATGGCGGCCGTTTCAACTACCGGGCGGCCGCCGCCATTGCCGTGCCAGGCACGGGCGAATGCAGCGCCGATGCGCGCGGCCTGCGCGAGCCGCGGCGCGGCGCCCAGGCACCGCCGGGGCGGACGGAACTCGGCATGCGCAAGCTCGCGTCGGTCTTGTGCGAAGGGCAAGCCCGGGTGGTCCGCACCGTGCCGCTGCTGATGCCGGCAGCGCTGGCGCCCGTGCTGGCCCGGTTCGACATCGACCCGCAAGCACCCTCCGCCTTGCTGGCGCTGCTGGCTGGCCTTGTGGCGGCGGCAGCCTATGCGTTCACCGCGGCAGCCGGGTTGCTTGGCCTGGTGAAGCAGGGGCGCGCAGGCGGTTTACCGCCTCGGGAGAGCATGTGAACCAGCAGGTCGTAGCAATGCAATGAGCGCGCCAAGGTGGCCCTGACGATGGCGCTCTTGATTCCGCCGCCGGTGATGGCCACGTTGCCGCTGTTCGCTGTAGCCCGCAAGCGTGCCTACTTCGCAGCCTCCGGCTTGATGCTGCCCAGCACCTTCAATCCGCTCTTCCCGCCTTCACGCGTCGGCGCGACCACCACTACTTCGCCTGATTGCGGGTAAATGCCGCTCAGGGCCGTCACCATCACTTGGTGCGTCACCAGCACCAGCGGCTGGTCGCCCGGCTTGATCTTGTTCAAGCGCGCTAGCACTTCGCCGGTTTGCTTGGGTGCGCTGTCGCGGTCGCGGATAAAGGAATTGAGTGCCGGCCAGTCGCGCGCGCCGCCAAATGCCAGCGCGGCGGTCTCGCGGCAGCGGCACCACTGGCTGGTCGGCACTTCGCCGGGGATGAGCCCCAGGGCTTTCAGATGCGCACCGATGCGCCGTGCTTCCGCGCGCCCCTCATCCGAAAGGTTGCGCTGGGTGGCGCAATCGTCGAGTTTGAAATTCTCCGGATCGAAGGTGCCCGGCGCGGTGGCGTGGCGAATCAGCAAGGCGACACCGCCCTTCCTGATGGCATCGGTGGCAGCGTCGGCGCGGGCGACCGATGGCAACAGGAAGATAGCTGCGAGCAGGGTGATCAAAAGGCGCATGAGGCTGGTCTCTGTGACGAAGGCAGGCGTGATTCTGGCGCAATTTGAAGGTGGGTGAACAAGAAAACGTTCCGGCGACGCGTTTGCCTGGCGCCGACGAAGGATCGGATGTCGTGCCAGGTACTTGTGCGGGTGGTAGCCGGGCCCGTCGCCAACCACTGGCGCCAGAACCAGTTGTCCTGCCACTACTTCCAGTTGACAAGATCGTTGTTGGCAATCATGCGCCGCTTCGGCACGCAGTCATTCGGCGTCATGCAGCCGCTTCGCCCGGCGAGGCGGGCTCAGGCCAGCACTGCACCGGATCGAGCGGCGATGCGCCTGGCCAAAGTAAGAAAATCGGCGTAGGCGTTGCGTACCGCTTCGCCGTGCGCGCCCATCGCCCCATCCGCCGGCTTGAGCGAAAACACCGGTTTGCGTGCCTCCATCGCCATGGGCATCAGGCTGCGGTAGTGCTTCAGCATGGCCAGGCAATAGGGGTCGGAGGCGGCAGCGATCGAAGAGGGCGACATGTCGTCCAATACGGATTCGCGATAGGCACCGGGAAACCGTTCGATCCAGCGCTGGTAGGCCTTGGGCGACCGATTCTCGCGCATCCCGTGCTGCATCACCACATACCCCAACGGCTCGACTTTTCCTTCGGGCATTTCCATCGATGGATCGGGGTTCTTGGCCGAAAGCTCCTTCCAGCTCGCGCGCCAGCTGCGCAGCGAGGGCCCCAGATTGCGTAAACCCTGGAGAGAAAACAGGTCGGGCCCCAGGGGAATCACCACATGCTGGCTTGCAATCAGTGCCGCCCGATTGATGGCACCGAGATTCGGGCCGACATCGATCAATACCCAGGATGCGCCGAATTGCGCCGCCGCCCGACCAATCCCGCGGTAAAAGGCCGTCATGACGCGAAACGCGGATTCGTCACGGTTGTGACAGCGCGGCCAGGCATCGGACAGCTTGTCTTCAAAGGTCGACAAGGCGAGGTCGCCGACGATCAAGGCGAGTCTGGCATTGATCTTCCGCAGATGCGGGGTATCGACATCGCCAATCCCCCGGATGATCGGCCGCAGGGCGCCGAAGAT
>JAYVWK010000434.1:0-32918 GCA_043786185.1 Burkholderiales bacterium | reverse complement strand
AGCATGTCTTCGCCGGATGCCGCGACGATCTGCAATCCGGCCGCGTGCTCGTCGGGTGCGCACGGCATCGGCACGCTCACCGCCGGCGCGCCGCCGATGTTCGCCAGGACGGTGAAATCGGCCTGGTTGGCCGGTGCCGGTGCCTCGACGGCGAACGCCACCTGCGCTGCACTGGGCAGCAGCAGGCACGGTGCGTCGCCCTGCAGGCGCCGCAGCAGGGTGATGCCGTCGGCGAGCGAGGCGAGCGCACGCGCCATGTCGCGTGCGGACTTGCCTTCTGCCCAGGCCATGGTGGCTACCATCTCGGCTGGCAGGACCTCGCGCCGTGTGCGCCATTCGGTGTCGTAGGTGACGAGCATCTCGGCGCCCGTCAGGAGCAGCCCGGCGCGCCGCAGGCTGCCCAAGTCAAAGGCGGGAGCGTCGAAGCGCTCGACCTTGCAGCCGAGACCATGAACCACCTCCAGGGCGGCCTCGAAGCGGTCCCAGATGCCCGGCTCGACGATGGTGGCCATCGCGTCGCGGGGAGCGCGCACCCGGGCCGGCGGGGGCGCGGACGGGAAGGCCCCGAAAACCCGTGACGCCGGATCGGCGGCATCGAAACCGGCGGCCAGCGGCAGCGCTGCCGCGAGGTCCTGCGCGCCGCCCGCCAGCAGGCCGACATGGTCCAGTCGCGTGCACAGCGGCACCACGCCGCCGCAACTGACCAAACCGGCGCTGGGTTTGATGCCGGCGATGCCGCAATAGCTGGCGGGAATGCGCACCGATCCCATGGTGTCGGTGCCCAGCGCCAATTGGGCCCAGCCCGCCGCCACGGCCGCGGCGGAACCGCCGCTGGAGCCACCGGCCACGCGCCCCGGATGCGCCGGATTGCCGCAGTCGCCGAAATCCGCATTGCGGTTGGTCGCGCCGAAGGCGGCGGCGTGCATGTTCACCTTCCCCAGCACGATGGCGCCAGCGGCTCGCAGGCGCGCCACGACAAAGGCGTCCTGCGCGGCGGTGCGCCCGCGCCGGAAACCCAGGCCGGCGGTGGTGGGCATGCCGGCGACGTCAATATTGTCCTTGACCGCGAGGATGATGCCGTCGAGAACCGACAGTGGTGTGCCGGCGGCGTGGCGCGCGTCGCTCGCCTGGGCGGCGGCCCGTGCGCGGGCCTCGTCCAGTGCCAGGTAGACCGCCATGCCGGCATTGCGTGCCGCGATCGCCGCCAGCGTCGCGGCCAGGTGGTCCGTCACCTTAAGCGTGCGGGCGGCAAAATGCGCGCGCAGCGCCGCGATGCCGAGCCGCGGTTGTGAGGGATCATGCTGTCGGCCAATTTTCATCGCGCAATTTCCAGGTCAGGCGTTTAGTGCTGGTATGCTTCGTTTGCGGTGGTTCGGAATGCGATTCTAGCGATGCAATGGTCGAAGGGGGCGAAGTGATGAAAGCATTGATTTACAGGGTTGGGCAATTGATCGGGCTGCTCGGCATCTTGCTGATGGTCTTTGCGGGAGGGGCGAGGCTGATGGGTCATCACAGGTACGGTGATTTCGATGCCGCCACGCTGCTGCGGTTGGGTGCGGACGCCGTCACCGTCGGCTGCTTCCTGCTGCTATGGTTGATCGCCGCGCGCGACCGGAATTAGCTATTCCGCGGACCGGCTTTTAGCGCATGGTCGGAAGCGTTCGAGAAGGCGTTGTCGGGTGTACGTGGGCTGATCCCGGTGCCGGTGCCTGCGTTTGGTCGTGGCAAGCACGGGGAATCAGATGAAAAGGGCGTGATTCAAACCTCGCCCGCTGGAGCACTGCCGCGCGAGCGCTGTCAAAGCGTCGGGCGGCGTTGCAAAAAGCCGGTGGCCTGCGCATAGGCGTGTGCCGCGCGCAGCACCCCCCGGTCGTCGAAGCGGCGGCCTATGATTTGCAGGCCCACCGGCCATCCCTGGCTGGAAAAGCCGCCGTGTATCGAGGCTGCCGGCTGCTCCGACATGTTGAACGGAAAGCAGAACGGGTGGTGCGCCGTGCCGCCAGGTGGCCACGGCAGCTCGGCGGCAAAGGGCAGCACTGCCAGCACTGGCGCGAGCAGGAATTCATGCACTGCGAACGGCGCCAGCGTGGCGCGACGGCTTGCATCGACATTGACCAGCGCCTGCATCAAGCGCTCGCGCGGCTCGGCGTTCTCGTCCGCGCACCAGCGGGCCAGCGCCGGCAGCATCGCATCACGCTGGTCCTGGGTCATGGCCGAGAACTGAAGGTAGGTGCGCAGGTGCAACAGGCGGTCGAAATCGGGTTCCGGGCTGTCGGCGAACAGCGGCGCGATCGGCTCAACCGTCGCACCAAGGCTTTCGAACACTCTTGCGGCGTGCATCAGCCGGTCGCGCACCTGCGGCTCGACTTTCAGGCCGAAGCCGATGTCTTCCAGCAGCCCAATACGCGCACCGCGCACGCCGTCGTCGATGCCGGCAAGGTAGTCCCGCGGGTCGTAGGGCAGGGCCGTGAAGTCGCGCGGGTCGGGGCGACTGATCACCCCCATCAGCAGCGCCGCATCAGCGACGCTGCGGGTGATCGGCCCAGCTACCACCCAGGGTTGCGGCTCATGCACCGGCACCCGGCCATAGCTCGGCTTGAGGCCGAACACGCCGCAAAAGGCGGACGGGATGCGGATCGAGCCGCCACCGTCGGTGCCGATGGCCAACGGCCCGATGCCGGCGGCAACCGCGGCGCCAGCACCCGAGCTCGAGCCGCCGGAGTTGCGCGTCAGGTCCCACGGGTTGCGGGTGGTGCCGAAACGGCTGCTGATGCCGGAGGCGACAAGGCCGAAATCGGGCATCGTGGTCTTGCCCAGGAGGACGGCACCGGCCTCCTTGAGCCGTGCCACGACCGGTGCGTCGACTGCGTCGGGGATGCGTTCGGCGTTGCAGGCTTTGCTGCCGCTGAAGGACAGCATGCCGGCCGCCGGCATGCTGTCCTTGACGGTCACCGGTACGCCGTCAAGCGGGCTCGCGGGTTGGCCGCGCTGCCAGCGCGCCGCGGATGCGCGCGCGGCCGCCAGCGCGCGCTCGGCATCCAGGAAGGCCAGCGCATTGATGGCCGGATTGGCCGCTTCAGCACGCCGCAGGATGGCCTGTAGCAACTCCACCGGCGAAAGTCGGCGGGCGCGAAACTCGCGCACGAGATCGCTGGCGGCAAGGTTCCAAAGTTCGGTGCTCATCGGCATGTTCTCCTGTTGACACCGGCGCCGACGCAGGAATCTCCTCCAGGCCCGGCGGCAAGCCGAATCAGGGTGCCGATCTCGCTCGTTGATCGGCAGAGGCTAGCGCCCCGATTATCATCGAGTTCGCGTCGCTTGCACGGGAGGCCCGATCGTCCGATCCGAACCGAAGGATAGGAAATCCACTTCCACCATGGTCGGGCCAGCCGTTGCGAGGGCCGCGGCCCTCGAGCTGCCGAACATCGCGGCACTATCCACCCGCCGCAACGGCATCTCCGCCAGCGCCGCCAGACCGCGCAAGCCTGGCCCCTGCAATTCGCCATGAAAGCGCCGGCCATCCTGGTTTGCATCCTGCAGAACGGCGATTGCCGCGTAGAAGTCGTCGTTCATCACGATCAATCGATCGTGCGCTCGTTTGCAGTTCCTGACATCGAGGGCTCTTGGTGGATCAGGCGTCGGACAGACTTGCGGTCGGGAAGCAGGAAATTTAATCGCTCGCATGCGACACGTGATCGAGCGAAAGATGAGAAATCGGTGCTGGCGGCACGGCGACCCGATCAGTGCCGTCACCAGTGGTCGCAGCGGAGTATTGGGCGCTTGTGCGCATGGCGCTGCCGGCTTGCCGCAGCGTCAATCCACGGGATCGCTATAGGCTTCGACGGTCAGGCCTGCAAAAATCTTGAAATCGGCCAGGTTTCGGGTGAGCAGCGCGTGACCGTGATGCAACGCAGTGGCGGCGATCAGCGCGTCCTGGACTTGGACTGTGGCCGTCTTGTTCTTTGGCAAGCGCGCAAGCATGCGCGCGTGGGTACGCGCGACCGCGGCGGAAAAGTCCAGAATCGGAATCGAGGCCAGAATGCTCTCAACAAACGCGCCACGTAGCGCCTTGCGTTGCGCGCTGTTGGCGCGTTCTACACCGACCAGCAACTCGCTGGCAGTGACTGCGCTCATATAGGCGTTGCCATGGTGCGCCCATCGCGCCAAATTGAGTTTGCCGCCGGATTTCTCGGCAAGGACCCAGACATCCGTGTCGATTACGAGGCCCAAGGATCAGTCCGTGAGCGCGATTGGACGCGCATCGCGCGCAGGTCTTTGGCCATCAACTTGCGATCGGCCGCATCAAGCTGCGGGCCCCGGGCCAGCAGGGCGTCGAGTTGCGCGATGGGGTAGCCATCGATTGCCGAGACGGGCGACAGGCGTGCCACCACCCGTTTGCCACGCTCTATATCAAGAACCTGCCCACGATATTGCACCTGATTCAAGAAATCGGACAGATTGCGGGAAAACTCGGTGACATTGACGGCGAGCGAGTCCATGGCAAACGGAATCCATTTGTTAATAAGAAAATCAGTTTATCAGAGTTGCCAGCCCATCGCCGCAAGGCTTCTGACTTGCCGCAGTGCTGTCGCTCATGTCGTGTTGGCATCCCGCCGTTTGTCACTTCCTGTTGCGGTCGGCGGACGTACACGATGGCCGTATGGCGGCACCGGCCCGATCGCGCGCATGTCCACTTCCACCATGGTCGGGCCGGGCGACGCCGTGGCCGCGGCCACGGCGTCGCCAAACATGTCGGCGCGATCCACCCGCCAGAACGGCATCCCCGCCAGCGCCGCCAGGCCGCGCAGGTCCGGCCCCTGCAACTCGCCGTAGTAACGCCGGCCATTCTGGTTCGCATCCTGCAGAAAGCCGATCGCAGCGTAAATACCGTCGTTCATCACGATCACGCAGAGGTCGGAGCGTTCCTGGCGCGCGGTCCACAGTTCCGTCATGTGCATCGCGAAGCCGCCATCGCCCGCCAGCACCACCACCTTGCGGCCGGCGGCGCCGGCTGCCAGCGCGGCGCCGATGCCGAATGGCAGGCCGGGGCCGATCGCGCCGCTGACCGGATGCACCGAGTCGCGCGGGCCTTGGAGGGGAATCAGGCGGTGCGCCCAGGTGTGGCCGGCGACCGTGGCGTCGCGTACCCACACCGCATCGGGCGGCATGGCGCGCCGCAGTTGCGCCGGAAAGTCGCAATAGGGACCGAGGCCGGCACGGTAGGTCTCGGCGGCCAGATCGCGGGCGCGGGCCAGGTCGGTGCCGAAGTCCGGCGCCACCTTCAGGCGGCCGGCAAGGCGCTGCTTGAGGCCGGCGAGCGTTGCCGCAGCGTCGCCACGCACGAACATGGCGTTTGCATAGGTGCGGCCGTTGGCCTGCGGGTCGATATCGACCTGCATCAGGTGCTGCGGCAGGCGCAGCGCGCCGTCGAGCGTCTCGTGGCCGCGCAGGCGCGAGCCGACCACCAGCAGCGCGTCGACCCCGGCGTAGAAATCCTCGATCGCCGGTGCGCCATTGCCATGCAGCGCGCCCAGGGTGCGCGGGTGATCTTCGGGCACGATGCCGCGGCCGGTCCACGAACTTACTGCGCCGAACCCGAGATCGAGCAGGGCGCGCGCCTCGGCGCCGGCGCCGCGCGCGCCATTGCCCAGCCATAGCAGCGGTCGGCGCGCTTGCGCCAGCAGGTCGGCCAGCGCGTCGAGGTCCTGTGGTGGTGGCATGGGTGGCGGACGTGGCGCCACCAGCCCTGCAAACGAGGCCGGCTGCGCGACCTTCTGCGCCTGCAGGTCGGCGGCGATCTCGATGGTCACCGGGCCGCGCGGCGCCGACAAGGCGTCGCTGGCGGCGGCGACGAGATTTTCCAGCACCTCGCCAGCGCTACGCGGACGATGCACCGATTTGCACACCGCGGCCAGCATCGCGCCCTGGCCGGGGAAGTCGTGCACCGCACCGCTGTCGCGTCCCTGCAGGCGGGTCGCGGTCTGGCCGGTGATATGCAACAGCGGGCAGCCGGCGAAGCGCGCCTCGACTAACGCCGGCACCGCATTGGCCGCGCCCGGTCCGGTGCTGGTGATCAAGACACCGAGCCCGCCCGACACCCGTGCGTAGGCGTCCGCCATGTGGCCGGCACCGGCTTCACCGCGCGTCGGCACAAAACGGATCACGCCACGCCGGCCGATCGCATCGAGGATCGGAATGTTGTGGATCGAGACGATGCCGAATGCCGTGTCGACCCCGGCGCCGGCGAGAAAATCGGCGACCAGGTCGCCCACGGTGTAGTCCACGCAGCGCCTCCCGCTTACCGCTTATTGCATCTTGATGCCGCGTTCGCGAATCAGCTTGGCCCAGCGCGGCATTTCGCTGCGGATCAGGTCGGCCAGCACTGCGGCGCCGCCGCCCTCGACGGTGCCGCCGAGCGCGAGAATGCGCTCCCTGATTTCCGGCGCGGCCAGCGCCTTGTTGGCTTCTTCATTCAAGCGGGTGACGATCTCGCGCGGCATTTGCGGCGGCGCCACGATGGCGAACCAGGCCATGCCCTGCACGTCGGGATAGCCCGCCTCGGCGATGGTCGGCACCGTCGGCAAGGCCGGCGAGCGCTTCGGGCTGACGATCGCCAGCGCACGCAGTTTGTTTTCCTGGACCAGCTTGGTGCTGGTGGTGAGGGTATCGAAGTAGATCGGCACATGGCCGGCCAGCACGTCGTTCAGGGCCGGCGCGCCACCCTTGTAGGGCACATGAATCAGCTTCAGGCCGGCATGGGTTTGCAGTTGCTCGGCCAAGAGGTGGGTCATGGTGCCGGTGCCGCCCGAGGCAAACGACAACTCTCCCGGCCGGGCTTTCGCTTCACTCACATAGTCGGCCACGCTGCGGTAGCGCGAGTTCACATTGGTCACCAGAATCAGCGGCGTCGACATCAGGAGCGCGACCGGGGTGAAGTCCTTCGATGCGTCGAATGGCGGGGTGGCCATCAGTTGGGGCGAGACGGTGATCGCGCTGGCCACCACGCCGATGGTGTAGCCGTCGGGCTCGGCCTTGGTCACCAGTTCGGCGCCGACTAAGCCACCGACGCCGGTGCGGTTGTCGATCAGCAGCGGTTGGCCAAGCGCCTGGCTCATGCGCACCGCGACTAAGCGCGCGATCACGTCGGTCAGCCCGCCGGGCGCCGAGTTCACGTAAACGCGGATCGGCTTGGTCGGGTAGGCCTGCGCGAATGCGGGTGCGCAGGTGGGCAGCGTGGCGAACGCCGCGAGCAGGGTGGCGACGCCGCGTTTGAGTCGGCGGGTGATCAGGATAAAGTCGCTGGGTGGCTGCATGGGGTGGGCCTCAGGTGAGCAGGATGGTCACTACAACGTGGCGGGCATTCGCGTGGCAATCGCCAATGCCATGCTACGCCTTAGTCAGGCGGCTTGACGCGGTGCTCGAATGGCGGAGCGTCTGCCGCGCCGCTCGAATGGTGCGCGATGTCCTCATGCATCGCCTGCCTGAACGCACCGGCTGCCTGCAACGCGGCGATCTCGTCATCGGCATACCCGAGGGATTGCAGGATTTCCTGCGAATGCTGTCCCAGGGCGGGCGGTGCGAAGCGCACCTGCCCGGGTTCATCCGCAAAGCGGATCGGGCTGCCGATGTGATCCCAGCCGCGTGCGTCGGTCAGCACCATGCCGCGCTGCCGGAAGTGCGGGTCGTCCAGCACCTCGGGCAGGCTCTGTACCGGTGCGAACGGTATGTCGCGGCCCTTGAACCATTCGATCCATTCGGCTCGGGTCTTGCCGCGGAAGATCGCGCGCAGGGCGTCGCGCACCGGATGTTGCGCGCGGCCGGGCGGCAGCCTGCACAGATCGATCAGGTCCGGCCGCTTAAGTGCGGTGAGCAGGTTGACGGCGAACTTGAATTCCTGGCTGCCCAGCGCGATCCACGCGCCATCTCGTGTTTCATAAACCGTGTAGAGCGGATTGCCACCGAGCGAGCGTTCGTTGCCGACATCGGGCTGACGTCGCGCCGCCATCGCCGAGCCGAGATTATTGGGAATGCAGGCGAGCAGGCACTCGGCCATTGCGATGTCGAGAAAATCGCCGCGCCCGGTGTCCTTGCGCCGCAGCAGCGCCATCAACACGCCCGAGAGGGCGATGGTCGCGGCCAGCATGTCGGAGGCCGGCAGGCCCGGAATCGCCGGCTTGCCGTCCTGGCCATGATTGAGCGACAGCACGCCGGCCATCGCCTCGGTGGCCAGGTCATGGGTGGCGAGGTCGCGATAGGGGCCGCTTTGCCCATAGGCCGAGATCGAGGCATAAACGACTTGCGGGGCGCGTGCGGCGACCTGCCGGTAGCCGACGCCGAGCCGGTCCGCCACGCCCGGGCGGAATGCCTCGATGATGACGTCCGCAGTCTCGGCCAAGCGCAGCAGCGCTTCCACCCCGGCCGGGTGCTTGAGGTTCAAGGCCAGGCTTTTCTTGCCGCGGCTGGTGTTGGCGAAAAACACGCTGATGCCCTCGCGCAGCTCGCCGATGGTTCGCGTCGGTTCGCCCTCGTCGGTGGACTCTATCTTGATCACCTCGGCACCCTGGTCGGCCATCAACTGCGTCAACATCGGGCCGGGCAGGAAGCGTGACAAGTCGATGACGCGAATGCCTTCGAGTTTCATGGTACTGGCATCCTGATGTAGCGGCGCTGCATTGCATGAGGCGGCTTGGCTGTTGGCCGCCGGGCGCACGATGACGGTCCTCTTCGCATTAATCCGCCGTGATCCGCGCCGCGCGGATGATGCGGCTCCATTTTTCACGTTCGCTGCGTACCCGCTCCGCAAGTTCTTGCGGCGTGCCGCCCGCCACTTCGAAGCCGAGCGCCATCAAGCGCTGGCGCGTGTCGGGTTCGGCGAGAATCTTGCGCACCTCCGCGTTGAGCGACATCACAATCGCCTGCGGCGTGCCCCTGGGTGCGAAGAAGGCATTCCAGGCGGTCAGCTCGAATCCGGGCAGGCCTTGCTCGGCAACCGATTTCACGCCCGGCATCAGGTCGGTGGCTTGGGGCGAAGTGACACCCAATGCCTTGAGCTTGCCGGCGTTGACATGCGGGCGCAGTGCCGTGATGCTGTCCACGATCAGCGGTACCTGGCCGCTCATGACTTCCGGCAGGGCGGTGGCCGAGCCTTTGTAGGGCACGCCGAATAGAGGCGCGCCGCCTTGCTGTCGCAACAACTCGAAGGCGACACGCTGCGGCGGTGCCGGCAGGGCGACGTTGATGGTGTCCGGTTTGGCGCGGGCCAGGGCGATCAGTTCCTGGATCGAATTGGCGGGGAAGGCGGGGTGGGCCGCGATCATCAGCGGCAGCATGCCGGTCAGGATGATCGGCTCGAAATCGCGGTCCGGGTCATACCCGAGCGTCGGGTAGAGCGAGGGATTCATGGTGTGCGTGCCCGCCGTTCCGATGCCCAGGGTGTAGCCATCGGCCGGCGACCTGGCCAAGGCTTCGGTACCCAGGCTGGCGCCGGCGCCGGGGCGGTTCTCGACGAGAAAATTGTGTCCAAGTGCCTTGCCGAGGCGCTCCGCCAGAAACCGCGTGGCCACATCGGTGCCCTGGCCGGGCGGAAACGGCACGATCACCTTGACCGGCTTCATGGGATAGAGTTGCGAGCAAGCATTGCCTGCGGCTGCCAGACCTGCGGTGGCGACAGCGATCACGATGGCACGGCGAAAAAGATGCATGCGATTCTCCTTCCAGCGGGACGGGGCACACCGGCCGGGCGGCAACTGCCACACCTCGGCTTTGCTGCGGACAAACACTCTAAAACGGCGCGAATTCGCGGCCCAGGATGTCGCGCGCGATGATGCCCAGATGCACCTCACGCGGGCCGTCGGCCGATTCCATGCCGAGGCAATCGCGCAGCCGTTGCTCGTGCGGGAAATCCTTGGCCCAGCCGTAGTGGCCGTTCAGGCGCATGCAGGTGTAGAGCGCCTCGTTGGCGGTTTTCACGCCCCACCACTTGGCCATCGACGATTCGGCGTCGTGGCGCAAGCCCTTGTCCTTCAACGAAAGGGCGCGATAGCACAACAGGCGCGCCGCCTCCAGCTTGGTGGCTTCGGTGGCCAGTTCGTTGGCGACGCCCTGCCACTTGGAAAGCGAGCGGCCCATCACCTGGCGCTGCTTGACGTATGCAATGGTCTCTTCAAGCGACTTCATCGCCGCGCCGATGCAGGCCAGAGGCACGAAATTGCGGTTGTAACCGATGATGGTCATGGCCCAGATGAAGCCTTCGTTCTCCTTGCCGATCATGTTGTGCGCCGGGATGCGCACATCGTCGAAATACATGCTGCCGCCGCGGTCGAGCTTTTGTCCCATGCGTTCGAAGTTGGTGGTCGTGAGGCCCGGTGTGTCGGTCGGCACCAGGAAGAACGAGAGGCCCTTGGGGCCGGGCTTGCCGGTGCGTGCCGAGACGAACACCACTTTCGACACGCCGGTGAAGGTGATGCTGGTCTTGGCGCCATTGATCACCCAGAAGTCGCCGTCGCGCACCGCCTTGGTGGTGATGTTGCCGGCGTCGGCGCCGCCGCGCGGCTCGGTGAAGGCGAGCGACATCATTTCGCCGTTGGCGATGCGCGGAATCCATTCCTCCTGCAGGTCCGGGTGCATCGACGAGGCCATTTCGCCCAGGTGGATGGCGTTGGAGATGATGTAGCGGATCTGGTGGTCGCAGCGGCCGATTTCCTCGCACACGATGCCGCAGTCGACAAACGAGTAACCTTGGCCGCCGTATTTTTCCGGCAGGCGCAGGCGCAACAAGCCCATGTCGACCAGCTTGTCCATGAAGTCCTTGGTCAACCACTCGCCGGTCTTGTCCCAGCGCTGGTAGTTGGGCAGCAGTTCCGCCTCGGCGTACTTGCGCACCGAATCGCGGATCATGATTTGATTCTCGGTCAGGCTGAAATCCATGCTCGTGCTCCTTGGGTTAGATCTTCAGGTGGTCCGGCAGGCCTTGATAGTAGGGGCCGGAAATCGGGTTCTTCCACGGGTTGGGGCCGGCATTGGCGTAGGCACTTGGCCCAAGCCGGAAATGCCTGGCTGCTTCCAGGCTTTCCACCGCCGGCATGTTGGCGTCATAGAAGGCCTCTGGCCGGCTTGGGCGCGGGCCGGCGCGTGCGACGTTGCCGAAGGCAGCGCGGCCAATGATTTTTTCTAAGTGCCAGACACATTCGATCAGGCGGTCCAAGTCGACACCGGTTGCAATCCCCATGCCGTCGAGCATATGCATCAGGTCTTCGGTGGCCACCATTCCGCAGGCGCGGCCATTGCCGCCGAATTGCCCACCACCGATGCCGCCCAGCGTGCCTTCGATCAAGGCGGTGTCGTGCGCATCGAGGCTGCGCAGCGCGGCATACAGCGAAGGCAGCGCCATGCCGCGCGCATTGTGCATGTGGAAATGGAACTGCCTGACCTGCGGCCAGCGCCGTTTGACTTCCGCCAGATCCGCTTCCATCTCGTGCGGCAGGCAAAAGCTTTGCGAATCGTGCAGGCCGATCTCGATGACGCTGATGCCGGCGGCCGCAAGCAGGGCGATCTGCCGCTCCAGGAAGAAGAAGCGAAATTCCTGCGAGAACTTGCCCATGAAGTTGGAGCCCCAGGCCGAGCCGACGCCGATGCGCGCACGAGTCACGCCGCGCGCACGCGCGAGCGCGATCGCCTCCGGCCAGGAAGCCATCATCTGCTCGACCGAGCGATTGACGTTGCGCCGCTGGTGGATGTCGCAAATGTCGATGAACAGCCTGAACACATCTTCTTCCACCGTCAGCGGTGGCGCATATTGCAGCGCCAGCGTGCGCGCCTTCGGGTTGTGAATGTAGGGCAGGTAGGTCACGCCTGGCCGCGGGCGGAAGGTCTTGAGAAGTTCTTCGAAGCAGGCCATCTGCGGCACGTACTTCGGGCTTACGAATGCGCCTAGGGTAATGCGCTGCAATCCGGTCTCGGAGAGCGCGTCGAGAAACTCTACTTTGGCGGTGAGAGGAATGGCCACGTCCTCGATGCCCAAGCCCTCGCGCATCACCTCCTCGTTGTAGATCACGGTCGGCCAGTTCATGCTTGTTGCTCCGGGCTGCCAGCAGGTTTTAATTGTATAACTATTATGATACGATGACAAAAATCAGTCAACATCCCTTTGCCGCGCGGTGAGCGGCCGGCGCTCCTCGGGGCGGCCTGCCGAAACTCCGGGTCACGGCGGCAGGAAATGTGTGTGAGGAGACCTGCGATGAACCACAAAGCCCTGCCCGACGGCAATACCTACGAAGAGCTGTGCGCGCGCTTTCGCTGGGACATTCCCGCCAACTTCAACATCGCCGTCGACATCTGCGATCGCCATGCCGACGACCCGCAGCGTCTGGCGATGATCTACGAGGACGAAGACGGGCAGGTCAGCCAACACACATTCGCCGAATTTCGCGCCCGTTCCAATCAGCTGGCCCATGCCTTGACGCGGCTTGCGGTGCAGCGCGGCGATCGGGTGGGCATCGTGATGTCGCAGCGGCCGGAGACCGGCGTCGCCCATCTCGCCATCTACAAGCTCGGTGCGGTGGTGCTGCCGCTGGCGACCCTGTTCGGCCCGGACGCGCTGGAATACCGCTTGCGCAGCGCCGGGGTGCGGGTGGTGCTGACCGATGCCCAAAGCCTCGATCGCCTGCTCGAAGTGCGGAAAAAGTATCCGGAACTCGCCAACATCATCAGCGCCGACCCGGCCAGCGCTAATGGTGTGCTCGACTACCGCTTGCTTCTGGCCGGCGAGTCCGAGGCGTTCGAACCGGTCGTGACCGCTGCCGAGGATCCGGCGCTGCTGATCTTCACCTCCGGCACCACCGGGCCGCCCAAGGGCGCGCTGCATGCGCATCGCATCATGCTGGGGCGCCTGCCCTCGATGGAATTTGTGCACCAGGCCTTTCCGCAACCTGGCGACCGCTTCTGGACCCCGGCCGACTGGGCCTGGGCCGGCGGCCTGCTCGACATGCTGTTGCCAAGCTGGCACTACGGCGTGACGGTGGTGGCGCACCGCAGCCGCAAGTTCGACGCCGCGCGCGCTTTCGAGTTGATGGCGCGGCACAAGATCCGCAACGTGTTCCTGCCGGCCACCGTGCTCAAGATGATGCGCCTGATCGACAACCCGCGCGAGAAGTGGGACGTGCAATTGCGCACCATCCACACCGGCGGCGAGACCGTCGGCGAGGACGTGATCCGCTGGGCGCGCGAAGCTCTGGGGGCGACGCCGCACGAAGCTTTCGGCCAGACCGAGGCAGTGATGATCATCGGCAACTGCACCGACTACATGCCGATCAAGCCGGGTTCGCTGGGCCGTCCGATTCCGGGCCACGAGATCGCGCTGCTCGATGCCGAGGGCAAGCCGGTGGCGGCCGGCGAGATTGGCGAGATCGCGCTCAAGCGCCCGATTCCTGCGATGTTCCTGCGCTACTGGAATGACGAGGCCGCGACGCGTGACAAATTCAGCGGCGACTGGCTGTTGACCGGCGACCTGGCAAAGAAGGACGACGATGCCTACATCTGGTACGTCGGGCGCAAGGACGATGTGATTTCCAGTGGCGCTTACCGCATCGGCCCGGGCGAAATCGAGGCCTGTCTGACCGGCCACCCGGCGGTGGCGCTGGCCGCCGCGGTCGGCAGCCCCGATCCGATCCGCGGTGAGGTGGTGAAGGCCTTCGTGCAGTTGCGTGAGGGCTTCCCGCCGACGGCGCAACTGGCGCAGGAACTGCAGACCCTGGTACGCACGCGCCTGTCGGCCCACGAATATCCGCGTGAGATCGAATTTTACGACGCCATTCCCACCACCACCACCGGCAAGGTCATCCGCAAGGGCCTGCGGCAGATCGAGCACGAACGCAAGAAGCTGGCGTCGCTGTAGGCTGCGGCTGGCGAACGCTCGGAGGTGACATCGGACCGGGCGCCTGGCCAATGGCGCCGGCCGGGACGGCCATCGCTTGAAGGCGAGGCAGGTTAAGGCCGGACTCGCTACTTGAAAGTGCCGAGCTTCTTCGCCAACTGGCCGGCTTTTTCGAGTTCGCTTTTCATGTCGGCTTCGAACTGCTCATTGGTGCGGGTGATTGGTTGTGCCCCCAGCCCGGTCAGGCGTTCCTTGACTTCGTTCGAGCGCATCGCGCCCTGGATCAATTCGTTCAGGGTCGCCACCGCCTCGCGCGGTGTACCCGCCGGAGCCAGGAAACCGTACCAGACCGGCGTTGGCGTATAGCCGGCCACGCGGATCTCCTCGGCCATCGGCGGCACGTCGGGCAAGAGCGGGGAACGTTGCGTGTCGAATACGCCGAGCGCGCGCGCCCGTCCGGAGCGCAGGTGCGGCAATGCCAGCGGCACCACCACCGGAAACAGGGCGATCTGGCCGCCGATGGTATCGGTCATCGCCTGCGCCGTGCTCTTGTACGGTACCTCGACGATATCCAGCCCTGCCGCCTGTTTGAACAATTCCATTTCCTGTTGGCTGATGGTGCCGGCGCCGGACGAGGCGTAGCTCAGCTTGCCCGGATTGGCGCGCGCGTAGGCCAGCAGTTCGCGGATGTTGGTGAACGGGGCTTGCGGATTGGCGGCCAGCACCAGCGGAATCACCGCGACCTTGGCGATCGGCACGAAATCCTTGAGCGGATCGTATTGCGGCTTGGAGTTCTGGCTCGGCACGATGATGAAGGGGTTGGCGGCGATCAACATGGTGTAGCCGTCGGGTGCGGATTTGGCAGCTGCCATGGTGCCGATCAGGCTGCCGCCGCCGTCCCGGTTTTCGATCACCACCGGCTGCCCGGTCTTCTCGGTGATGTTCTGGCCGATGGTGCGCGCCAGCACGTCGCTCCCGGTACCGGCCGAGTACGGCACGATGATCTTCAGCGGTCGGTTCGGAAACGGGCCGGATTGCGCAAGCGCGGCGCTGGCGGCGAGCGCGAATGCAAGCCCGGTCGTCAGCATGGCCAGGCGAGTCGTTGAGCCGCGAAATGGATTGCGCATAGCTGTCTCCTGGTGGATGGATCCGCACCGAATCAATGATTTGCCCGCCTGATGGCGGGCCGGCGCTTGACATTCTATTTGTATAACCATTTAATCGCATCCTGCATCCAAGGTCAAGTGCTACCCGCGCGACCGCTTTTTCGAATCCGGAGACACATGAAACGCAGCAGCACGACAGCGCGACCGCCGCCGATGACAAGCGCGCCAGCCAAGCGCCCCAAAGCCGCGGAGAACGTGGCGGCCGAACTGCGCCGGCAGATCGTCACCGGTCGCCTGAAACCGGGCGACAAGCTGCATCCGGAGAATGTGCTGCAGGCCGAGTTCGCCATCTCGCGCCCGACCATGCGCGAGGCCTTGCGGATTCTCGAGTCGGAGTCGCTGATCAGCATCAGCCGCGGCAAGCATGGCGGGGCGCGCGTGATCGAGATCGATCTCGGTGCCGCGGCCAACCAGGTCGGGGTGTATCTGCAGATCGCCGGCACCACGCTCACCGACGTATGGCTGGCGCGCACCATCCTGGAGCCGCCGGCAGCCGGCATGCTGGCCGCCCAGGGCAACCCGCACGCATTCGCCGCGCTGGAGGCCAACATCGCCGCCGCGCGCGAGGCCGCGCAGCACGACCTGATCCGCTATGCCGATCTGAGCGCCGAGTTTTCGATGCTGATCACGCGGCATTGCGGCAACCAGACCATTCATCTGCTGGCTTCGCTGATCTACGACATCATCCGCCGCCAGCACGAGGACGTGACCGCACGCACTTCGACCAGGGCCAGTGTCGACAAGCTGCGGCAAGAGAGCATCAGGAGTCGCGAGATGGCGGTGGCCCTGATGCGCAACGGCGTGCCGGCGGTGGTCGAGAGCTTCTGGCGCGCGCACCTGGAGCGCATGCGCGACCTGGTGCTTGCTGCATACAAGGGGCCGCTCACCATCGACGTGTTGAACGAGCAGGTCGACAAGCAGCGTCCGGTCGGGAAGGTCAAGCGGCTGGTGCGAACTCCCGTACCTGCGGGCGATCTGAATGGACAAGACATCAAGGGGCAGGGCGCCCGGTAACTTGCCAGTCGAGCAGCCGGTGCGCTTTGTTGTTAACCTCGATGATTGACGGCCAAGACGACCAAGACGGCAAGTCGGCCAACGGGGTTCGGGGTTACGCCTGAACCGATGCCGCATACCCACAAGGCAATCAAATGACCAGGCAGCAGGGAGGCAGGCCATGAACCAGCGCCGCACACTGGTGGCAGCGCTGGGAGCCATGTCGCTGGCGCCGTTTGCCGCGCTGGCGCAACCCAAGACCCGGGTCTGGCACATTGGCCTGCTGACATTGCGTCGGCGTCCGGACTCGCTGGATTCCGGCGTTTTTGGGGCCTTCCTGCGTGGCATGCGCGAGCTCGGCTATGTCGAGGGGAGCAATCTGCACACTGAGTGGCGCTTTGCGGAAGGTCAACCCGCGCGACTGGCGGCGATGGCGGCAGAGTTGGTGCAGTTGAAGGTGGACATCATCGTGACGGGAGGCACGCTGCCCACGGCGGCAGCGCAGGCGGCCACCACCAGTGTGCCGATCGTGATCGCCTCGGCCGGCGACCCTCTGGCGAGTGGTTTTGTGAAGAGTCTCGCGCGCCCTGGCGGCAACATTACCGGACGCTCGGAAAATGCGGTGGAAACCGCCCCCAAACTACTGCAGTTGCTGACCAGCATGCGACCAAAATTGGCCTTGGTCGGCGTGATGACCAACCCTGACAACCCGGCGCTGCTGCCCAGACTGAAGGCCATCGAGTCGGCAGCCCGGACGCTGCGGCTGGCGGTTCTGCACGCAGATGCGCGCAATGCCTCGGAAATCGAGGTGGCGTTCGCCACCTTGGCGCAGAAGAAGGTGGAAGCGCTGATCGTGCCGGTTGATCAGGTGTATATCGCGCAATGGCGCCAGATTGCCGAACTTGCGGTCAGGTATCGTCTGCCATCCATCGGCGGGGAAGGGGCGTACCCGCACGCAGGCGGCCTGCTCAGCTACGGGCCAGACCACGCCGACAATTACCGACGCGCCGCCATTTATGTGGACAAGATTCTGAAGGGGGCCAAACCTGCCGATCTGCCGGTCGAAGAACCCACGCGGTTTGAATTGATCGTCAACCGCAAGACCGCGCAGACACTGGGCCTCACGATACCGCAATCAGTGTTGATCAGCGCGGAAAAGCTTATTGAATAAGGCTATCGTCGTCTGCGTGCGACCGCGCATCCCGCCATTGGATTGCGCGCTCTGCCGTAGCTGGATGCGGCAGAGCGCCTTTATCAACGATACCGGTGCTCTGAACAAGATTCAGAATCGTATCGGTGAACCTACCCTGCCGCCACGCGTTGCAGCCGATTTCGTTATGCCGCGCAGATTCCTAGACCATCCGAATCACCAGCCGCCGGCCGCAGGCGTGCGCATATTTGCGAAGAGTGGCGAACGACGGTGAGCCTTTGTCACTTCGCAGAGACGCTTCCAGCCGGCTGACAGCGCTCTTGGTGGTACCCATGCGCGCAGCCAATTGCTCCTGCGTCAGTCCCGATTGCTTGCGTGCTTCCAGCAGCGCGGCGAGGGTGGCGAACTCTTCTTCCAGGGCATCCCACGCTTCCTTGAATCCGGGGCGACTCATGGCGCGCGCCACTTCCTTTTTCAAGTTCAGTGGAACCGGTTTGTATTTGTCGTTCAGGGTTTCAGTTTTCACGATGCACCTCTCTCACACGTTTGCGCGCCAGCCGCAGTTCCGCTTGCGGTGTTTCCTGGGTCTTCTTGATCAAGCTGTGAACAATCACGATTCTCCTGCCCACCACAGTGCAATAAAAAGCGCGACCGATGCCTTCCGCTCCTTTGCAGCGCAATTCGAACAGGCCATCACCCAGTGCGCGCGAGTGCGGCAGCCGCAAGTCGGCACCATGCTCCTGCATCAAACCGATCAGCCGCAAAAAGTCTGCGCGAATGCCCGCAGGCCACGCGGTGAGGTCATTTCGCACCCGCTCGCTGTAGAAGTGGATGGTCCAGTTCATCAAGAGAATGTTAGCATATAAGAGAACATTCTTCGGATGGCTGAGACCAACCATCAGCCGAGTTATGGGCTGAGGGTCAGCGCCTTTAGCGGCTCACTGCTGGCATCAGGCCGTAGGGATTGTTTTGCCGAAATCATGCGCCACCTGCGCATTCGCTTCGCCCCTGAAGCGCCGAGCCAACTGCGAAACCGTGCCCGGCGAAGCATGCGTTGTCTTCTGTCCGACATATTCGCGGCCCGGCGACTATGACCTCAGTAACCATCGAATTGCCAGATGGCGTCGCCCGGGAAGCGCGCACGCGGTCTGTCCTGCGGCGAGTGGCGGCGACAGGACGCGAACCGGCGCCAGACCATGGCATCGATGCTGCGCTGCCGCCACCGGTGCGATGCATTGTGGTTCGCGCGCCTACTTTTCGCCGTAGCTGAAATCGTCGAACAGGGTCACGCTATCGGCCTTGGTCCATACACCGACCGCACCGGCGTCCTTGATGTGCTCGTCATCGGCCTCGATGTATTGCCTGCCGTTGAGCAATACGCGGATCTTTTTGCCGGAGAACTCCGCGCGCAGGGTGTGCCACGCGTTGCGCGGCACCGGCGCATCGACATACTTGATGGTGCTGCGAATCCCCAGGGTGATGTAGTACAGCGAGACATTGTTCTCGTTGGCGTTGGCGCGCGCGACATAGTAGGTGCGCCCACTCTGCCAGCGCCAGACGATGCCGCCTGCCTGATCTTCGTTTCCCGACACGGGCATGAAGCGGGTTTCAACAAAGCCGTCGCGCAGTGACGCGGCTTTGTTCACCGCCCAGGGATACGTGCCTGAGCCCGATTGCTTGAGCACATTGGGCGGGCTCGGGGCGCCCGGATCGGCTACCACCGCCCAATGCGGTGTGCCGAATCCGGTGACGCCGGATATCCAGCCCGCCGGCAAGGCGCCGGGTTTGGCTTGATCGAATGATTCAGTGTCAGCGCTCATGGCGTTTGCTCCCCACAGGATGGATGCGGCAACAAGAAATGGACGCGCAGGATTCTCCGCGCATCGGCGTTGGCGTGCCCGGCAACCTGGTCACCCGGCTTTGAGGCAGCTTCATCAATCCCGCATGCTTGAAAAATCGTGCGGCCGGAAACATCAATCCATCGAAATCAGTGACATGCCGTCAGCGCCCTCGCGCCTGCCGGGTCTCACCAACCCGTTCCAGCGTTGCATTCGCAATCACGTCAATGGCCGCATGCGGAAAGGGTGTCACGCAACTGACATTGATTTCGCACAGCACGTAGGAGTCGTCACCGTTTCCGCTCTTCGCTCCCAGCAGGAAGTCGCAATCCCAGATGATTGGCAGGCTGGCGCTATCGATGCCGAATTGGCGTTGCAATTGCGGCACCCATTCGGATTCCAGTTGGCGTTTGAGTGCCTGGAAGCGCGGCAAGTCCGGCGCATAGTACACGCGCGTTGTCGTGGCCGGCACGCAGCCGGCTGGTGCATCGGCAGGGACAGGACACAGCGCATTGACGGCCTGATGGCCGAACCCGGCGACCTTGTCGTGCACCAGATAGCAGCGCACCATGCCTTCCGGCAGTCGCGCCTGATAAGCCTGGTTGATGATGCGGCCCTCGCCTTCGAAGTATTGTTCGCAGCGTTTCAGAAATGTACCCAATGGCATGATCTCGTCAAGGCTGCCGCGTTTGGCGTGGCGCACACGAACCGGCAAATCCTGGGCGTGAATCGCAGCGCTCGCTTGATCCTGGCCGGGCAGGGGATTTTCGGCCGGCTCGATCTTCCACACACCATTGCCGCCATTGCCGCGATATTGCTTGAGTACCCGCGCGCATCCGGCGGCCATTTGCGACGCCACAGCTTTTTGAAGCTGATCGATACTGAGGTGCAGTTGCGTATCGCTCGCACTCCATCCCATGTCGCGGGTTTGATACAACACCTCTTTGGTACCCAATTTGAGGATCACATCCGGATGACTGCTGACATAGACGCCATAGGCGGCGACCTCACGCAGCATCGCATCGAGTCGTGAGCGGTCGCGCCCACCTTCAATCGGGTTGACCCAGACCAGAACCGCATCCATCCGCTCAAGCTGGGTGCGTACCGCGTCTGCAAAATCGTCGTGATAGACGACCGGTTCGGCTTGCATCCCAAGGCCTGTCAGGGTCTGGAAAAGCGGCAGGAATCGGCTGGTCTCCGGGCTTGCGGTTTTCCTCGCGTCCGCATCACCAGCGTAGAGGATCGCTACTTTGATATCGGTTTGGTTTGTCATTTTCGTGCTTCCTGTTGGTTTTTCACTGCGTCGTCATGGTGCGGCAATTGGACCTATTGATCGTTGCCAAAAACATGACAGCCTCGCCAGAGGCATGTTTTTGTCATCAATTCCGCAATTCTCAATAATTGTCACTTCGGCGAGCAAGAGTCGTTCATCAGCGTCGCCTGTGCCAATCCAGTCACATCGATGCGGCGCGCCGCGGTCCTGGTGGATGCGCAAAGGTGCAGCGCTGGCATCAAGTCGACATGGAGGCGAGCGTGCACGCGCTCGGGTTGCGGCGCGAAGCCAAGCGCGCAAGCGCCCTTCAAGGGGTTTGCCATCTCAAGCTTGGTGCCGCGCCGTGCATTCAGATCGATGCGCCAGAGCGAGCCATGGATCGCGCTGATGGCATACAGGCGATCGCGGCTGGTGGACAGCAAGCCGGTGAAACCGACATCCTTGTCGTTGTCGGCATCCAGTACGATGTCCAGACGTTCCACTTCAAGGCTTTTCGCATCGATACGCCATAGTGTGGGCGCGATGTTGCTTGACACGATCACGCTGCCCGCGACATCGACGGCGATGTTGGCTGCGCAGCTGTTTTGCGCGCTGACCGACGACCAGCCGCGCAATACGATTGTTTTCGTCCAGGTCCGCGCGCCCACTGTACAGCATGACATTTCCTTCACTGAGGGCCCAGAGTCGATTGCGCGCGCCATCCCGCTCTACTCTGGGCGGAAAGAGCGCAGACGCTGCGGAAACGCTTGTGGTGGCTCGATTGAGATCGCGCGTCGCTTGGGCATGGAGAGTGGATGCGCCAAGCATTAGGGTGACACTGCAGACGGCGACCGGGTACGCTGGCGAAAGACTCGCCCTGAATTTACGCATGGTGGACATCATTGCTTAGCTTGCAATGCGGGTTGCGGAATCGGGTGTGCGCAGCAACAGCCATGCATTAGCCAGGCCGTGAACCACGAAAACCGCGGTGATTGCGAAGAAAATCCCGGTCTTACCGGCGTCGTACCGGCGTTGCCGGTCGCCGGGTTGACGATCAATGGGTCGGACAAACGAACATTGCTCATATGCCTACTCCTTCCCGCGAGGGATAGAAGCAGCGCTTGAGACGAAAATGTCTTTGTCTACCGGGTGCCTGCGTGACCCGGCCAGGTGTTCATGCCTTGCGAAAAAGCTTGAACCCTGCGCTTGCGATTGTGTCGCCGTGCGCCCCTTAGCCGAAGGGCGGTGAGCTTACTTACCCCGGTGCAAGCCGCACATGCATGCCAACGCCTTCATGCCGCAGGACTGACATCCACGTGCATGCGAGGCGATGAAATGGCGTGTGGCGGCTGGGGAGAATGCGCTGCCGGCGGGGTGTGATGCGGTGTCCATGTGAGAGCCCGATGAAGACCGCAGAGCTTGGGCGATTGGGAAACCGCCTGGGTGCCGGGAGTCTGCGTGGTTCCCGGATGTTCAAATCATAGGCCGACAACATGCGAAACGCAAGCAGTCCTTGCAGTGTTGATTGGTGTTCACTGGCGTCAAACGGGTCTTGCGCTGATGGCGCCATGAGCGGCGCAGTTTTCAACTCGCGCGTCGGAAGGTCAAGTTGAAGCGGCAGCGGCCGGTGAGCGGGTGCTGCCCGTCCTTCAATGCGAGCACGCCGTGGTAACGCAGCCGCGACGCGCCGCCCCAGGCGATGACGTCGCCATGATCGAGCGGAATGCGAGCCGATTTTTCGGATCGGTTTCTGCCACCGAACAAAAAAATCGCCGGCAGTCCGAGCGAGACCGATACGATCGGCTGACTGAAGTCGCGCTCGTCGCGGTCCTGGTGCGAACTCAGGCGGGCGCCGGGCGCATAGCAATTGATCAGGCAGGCGTCCGATTCGAAAGCCTCGAAACCTGCCTGCGCGGCGGCACCTGCCGCGAGGGCGCGGAAGGACGAAGGCATCGGCGGCCAGGGGCGGCCGTTGCCGGGGTCGTGCTGCTCGTAGCGATAGCCGCTGCGATCGCTTACCCAGCCCAAGGGGCCGCAATTGCTCATCGCCACCGACATCGGCAAGCCGCCGGGCGTGACCATTCGGCGCAGCGGCGACAGCGCCAGGACCGCCTGCAGGTCGGCGAACAAGCCGGGTGCTTGCGGGCTGGCCAGGCCGCGCATCAACAAAGCGCCCGGCGCCAGAACCTGTTGCGCCGGCGGGTCGTCAGGCGCTCGTCTCTGGTCCGCAAACAAATCGGCGGTGAATCCGTCGTGCGCGGCCGCCATTGCGTTACGTGGCGTCGTGAAAAATGATGCCAGCGGTGTGGCGTTTGCCGGCGCGGATGCGACTCACGCCGTGGCGCAACTGCACGCGGTAGAAGCCGCGCACGCCCTTCACAGGACGGTGATGCACGGCGATCAGCGCCATGTCGCCCTGCTGCATCGGTAACACCATCGGGCGTGACTGCATGCGCGGGCGCTGCTCGGTCAGGACCAGTTCGCCGCCTTCGAAGTCGTGTCCGGGCCTGGACAGCAGCAACACCGCCTGCAGCGGAAAGACGTGTTCGCCGTACAGGTCCTGGTGCAGGCAGTTGTAGTCTCCTTCCCCATACTGCAGCAGCAGGGGCGTGGGTCGTCGCTGCCCGGCCTGATGGCAGCGCGCGATGAATGCCTCGTGGTCTGGTGGAAAGCGCGCGTCAAGCCCCATCGCCGCGTGCCAGCGATTGGCCAGCGGCGCCAGGCGCGGATACAGCGCAAAGCGCAGCTGGGCCACCAGGTCCGGCAACGGGTAGCTGAAGTACTTGTACTCGCCGCGCCCGAAACCATGGCGTGCCATCACCACGCGGCTGCGGAATAGCGGCGGCTTTTGCGCATCCCCGGTCGCATACAACGCTGCGAGTGCTTCACATTGGCAAGCGTCGATCAAGCCTGGAATCAGCGCATGGCCTAAGGCATCCAGGTCGATAGCCACCTGTGACCAATCGATTGCCGCGATGCGCGCTGCAACAGCGGGTGTTGCCGTGGCCGGCATCGCGCTAGCTGCCGACGCGCTCACTGGCCGGCCTCACGCGCGAGCAGCGCACGCTTGCGCTCGATCCCCCAGCGGTACCCGGCCAGCGCACCATCGCTCTTCACCACACGATGGCAGGGGATCGCCAGTGCGAGCGGATTGGCGGCGCATGCCTGGGCCACGGCACGCGTCGAGGTCGGCGCGCCGATGCGCCTGGCGACCTCGGCATAACTGGCGGTGCGGCCGGGCGGTATGTCACGCAAGGCCTGCCAGACGCGCTGCTGGAACGTGGTGCCCTGAACGTCGAGCGGTAGGTCGAGACCGAGTCGTGGTGCTTCAACCAGGCCAAGCACCCGCGTCATCAATTGTTCAAACCCGGCATCGCCTGCGATCAAGCGCGCCTTCGGAAAGCGAATCTGCAAATCGCGAACCAGTGCGTCCGCATCGTCGCCCAGCAGGATCGCGCAGACGCCGCGGTCACTCCGTGCGACCAAGAGTGCCCCGAGCGAGCACTCGCCGATCGCAAACTGTATCGGCGCGCCTGATCCACCGTCGCGAAAGCGCGTGGGCGTCATGCCGAGCACCTGGTCGGCTTGTTCGTAGAACCGGCTGCCGGAGTTGTAGCCGGCGTCGTAGATGGCGTCGGTGACGGTCGTGCCGGTGGCCAGCGCCTGCCGCAGGCGCCGCGCCCGGTGCGCACCGGCATAAGCCTTCGGCGTCAGTCCGGTGACTGCCTTGAACGTACGGTGCAGGTGATAGGGACTGGTACCAGCGCGCTGCGCCAGTTGATTCAGGGTTGGCACTTGCTCGGCTGACTCGATGAAGCGGCACAGTGCGGTGACTTTCGCGGCCTGCATCGCCGCCAGGCTTGGCTGGCCGGGTCTGCATCGCTTGCAGGGCCGGAAGCCGGCCTGTTCGGCGTCGGCCATGGTGGCATGGAAGGCGACGTTTTCCGGGCGTGCCGGACGTGCCGCACAGCTCGGCCGGCAATAGACGCCGGTGGTGGCCACCGAGTAGAAAAAACTGCCGTCGGCCAGCGGGTCGCGCGCAGCCACGCTCGCCCAGCGCGGATCAAGAACGGTTGCCGCCGCCCGAATTTTCCTGCTTGTGCCTGGATTCATTTTTTACCCCCGGTAAATGTAGACCATGGGTAGGACTTTAGGGGCGAAACACGACAGTGGCACTCCGGATCTTGCTTTCAAATTCGTCATCCGTGATCGGGGCAAGCAGCGATCGTAGAAGGCGGCAGCGGGGCGCCGGATCGTGGTTGCAGCAAGGCTGCCGGCGATCCGGGCCGATCATGCGGTGCGCAGCGCAGGGACTATGGTGCAGTCCCTGAATGCCGTCATTTCACGATCGCCGCGAACACCATGTCGCGCAGCAGCCCGCGATAGTGCACCCGCTGCTTCGGCGACTGCATCATGAACACCGCGAACATGTCGTTTTTCGGGTCGACCCACATGTAGGTGCCGCCGGCGCCGCCCCAGTAGTAGTCGCCGGCGGCACCGGCGGCGGCCGATTCGCCATTGCCGCGCCGTACCGCGACGCCGAGGCCGAAGCCATAGCCGGGGCCCGGCAGGTACAGTGGTCCGGGGGTGATGCTCGTACCGTTGTGGTCGGCGGTCATGTACTCGACCGTGCGCGGGCCAAGATAGCGCTTGCCGTCGAGCGAGCCGCGATTTAGCAGCATCTGCAGGAAGCGCGCGTAGTCCATCGCGGTGCCGACCATGCCGCCGCCGCCGGACTCCCATTTGCCTGCGATGCGCGGGTTACCCATGGTGGCACCAACGCCGAATGAGCGATCGTCGGCAAAGGGCTCGGCCAGGCGCATCTGGCGCGCCGCGTCGGTGACATGGAAGCTGGTGTCGCGCATGCCCAGCGGGTCGAGAATGCGTTCGCGCATGAACTGATAAAGGGTCTTGCCCGAGACCACCTCGATCAGGCGGCCGAGGACATCGGTCGAATGACTGTAATCCCAGGTGGTGCCAGGCTGGTAGGCCAGCGGCAGTTTGGCCAACGCGACACTGAATTCGGCGTTGGTCGGGTCACCGATCAGGAGGCCGGCGTCGACGTAGGCCTGCTTCACCAGGCCAGGGCCGAAGAATCCATAGGTCAGGCCCGAGGTATGGCGCAGCAGGTCCTGGATGGTCATCTGGCGCCGCGCCGCTACACTCTCCAGCAGCGGCTTGCCGTCGCCATCGGGCTTTTCCACGCCGACGGTCATCTTGGCGAATTCCGGCAGATACATCGACACCGGCTGGCCCAGACTGATGCGGCCCTCCTCGGCCAGCATCATCGCCGCCACCGAGGTGATCGGCTTGGTCATCGAATAGATGCGGAAAATCGAGTCGCGCGTCATCGGCGCGCTGCCGGCCGGGTCCTGCTTGCCGATTGCCTCGAAATGCGCCACCTTGCCGTGACGCGCCACCAGCAGCACCGCGCCCGGAATCTTCTTCGACTCCACATCCGACTTGAGCAATGCGCTGATGCGCACCAGGCGCTCGGACGACAAGCCGACCTGTTCGGGTTTGGCGCGCGGAAGGTCGGCGGCGAAGCTCAGTGCGCAGGCAAGCAGGCCGCCGGTGGCCATTGCTTGGGCGAAGCGATTGAAACTGTTCATGGAGTCCCTTTTTTGAAGGCAGCGCGAGTAAAGCAGAAATTTCGAAGCGGGTCAAAACGCGCATGCCGATGGCGGCATGTGATGCAGGCTTGCAACGGTACAATCTTCGTATGCAGATTTCCCCGGATGCGCGCGCGCCAAAGCTGCCCTTCGCGCGCTCCTGTCCCTTCGATCCGCCACCGCAGTACGCGGCGGCACGTACCCAGGGGCCGTTGCTGGCGGTCACGCTGTGGAATGGCAAGCGCGCCTGGGTGGTGACGCGTCATGCCGAAATTCGCGCCATCCTGATGGACGACCGCCGCTTCAGTGGTCGCATGGGGCATCCTGATTTTCCGACCATCACCGAGGCGCGGGTTACGGTGGACCGCAACGAGCGTGCCTTCGTGGGCATGGACAATCCCGAGCATGACCGCTATCGCCGTTTCTTTACGCGCGAATTCAGCGTGCGGCGCATGCAGGCCCTGATCCCGAAAATGCAGGTGCTGGGCGACCGCCTGATCGACGAGTTGTTGGCGCAGGGCCCGCCGGCCGATCTGGTGGCGACCCTGGCGGTCAGGTATCCGTCACTGGTGATGGCCGAGCTGTTCGGCTCGCCCTATGCGGACCATGTATTCATCATTCGCTGCGCGGTGGCGCGCCACGGGCTTACGCAATCGCCCGAGGAGGCCGAAACCAGGGCGCGCGAACTGGCGGCCTATGTGCGGCGCCTGATTGATGCCAAGGAAGCCGCGCCAGGAGACGACATGTTGAGCCGTGTCATTGCTGAATATGTGCAGCCGGGCAATCTGTCGCGCGACGATCTGGCCGAGATCGGCGCCATGATCCTGCGCGCCGGCCACGACACCACCACCAACATGATCGGCATGGGTAGTCTTTTGCTGCTGCGCGATGACGCCTTGCGGGCGCGCCTCACGGCTGACCCGACACGGATCGCGGCGGCGGTCGAGGAGTTCCTGCGCTTTGTTTCACCAGTGCAATTCTCGCCGCGCCGGGTAGCGCTGGAAGATGTCGAGATCGCCGGTGTGACGGTGAAGAAGGGCGAGGGCCTGTTCATGTCGCTGCCGTCGGCCAATCGCGACGAGCAGTTGTTCGCCTGCCCCGACAGTATCGACATCGAACGCGATACCTCGCAGCACCTGACCTTCGGCTACGGCATCCATCAATGCCTGGGGCAGATGCTGGCGCGCTACGAGTTGCAGGTGATGTTCGCGGCCATTCTCAAGCGGCTGCCTTCGCTCAGGCTTGCGTTGCCGCTGGAACAAATTCGCTTCAAGGACGACATGCAGATTTACGGCATCCACAACCTGCCGGTGACGTGGTGATGGCGGGCGGCCGATGAAGGTGCTGATCGATCGCGGCAAATGCGTCGGCGCCGGCCAGTGTGTGCGGGTCGCGCCCGAGGTGTTCGACCAGGATGAAAAGGATGGCCTGGTGATGCTGATCGACGCACAACCGGGCGCGAAAATCGCACCTTTTGTGAGAAAAGCCGCGCGCCTTTGCCCGGTCCAGGCGATTCTGATTGTGGGCGATAATCCGCCCGGCTGAAGCTGCTGCGGTGTCGCACGACCCACGCGCATCGCGCCGCTCAAAACATCCAAGGAGACTCATCATGCAAGTGTTCAAGCTTGGCATCGCGGCGTTCGCCGCGGCCACCCTGATGTCCGGCGCGCTGGCGCAGGCGGATTTCCCGGCGCGACCGATCCGCTTGCTGATCCCGTTCCCGCCCGGTGGCGGCACCGATTTCGTTTCACGTACCGTCGGCGCCAAGCTGGCGGAGGTGACCAAGTGGCAGGTGGTGCTGGAAAACATGCCCGGCGCCGGCGGAAATTTGGCGATTGCCGCCGCCGCCAAGTCGGCGCCGGATGGCTACACCATCGTCATGGGCCAGACCGACAACGTGATGCTGGGGCCATGGCTGTATCCGAATGTGGGTTACGACACGGTCAAGAGCTTCATTCCGATCGTGCAGGTCTCGGTTGCTTCATTGGCGATTGTCAGCAGTGTGGTGCCTGGCAGCGGCCAGCCCAAGCTTGCGAATGCGGGCGACATGCTGGCCCGCGGCCGTTCCGCCGTCGGTGTTTCCTGGGCCACTGCCGGTAACGGCTCGGCCGGCCATCTGTTCGGCGAGCAGATCAGGAGCGCGACAGGCATCCGCTTGCTGCAGGTTCCGTACAAAGGCGCGGCGCCGGCGCTGGCCGATGTGATGGGCGGCTCGGTCGATGTGGCGATCATGTCGGTGCCTTCGGTGCTGGGTCTGGTGAAGGGCGGCAAGTTGATACCGCTGGCGGTTACCACGGCCAAGCGTTCGCACATGCTGCCCGATACACCGACGCTTGAGGAAGCCGGCATCAAGGGGGTGGAAGCCGGCATCTGGCTGGGCCTGTTCGCGCCGGTCGGCACACCGCCGGCGATCGTGGCGCGGCTCAACGCCGAGGTCAACAAGGTGTTGGCCATGCCGGACGTGCGCGAAAAGATCTCGGCCGGCGGCGCCACCGCGGTGGGCGGTACCGCGGAGGATTTCGCAGCATTCGTACGCGCGGACTATGCCAAATGGGGCAAGGTCGCCCGGGAAGCCAACATCAAGATCGAGTAGGGCGCGCGCCGCATGCAACTCGAAGGCATCCGCGTCGTCGATCTGACGCGCATCCTGTCCGGCCCGTTTTGTTCGATGTTTTTGGCCGACATGGGTGCGGAGGTGATCAAGGTCGAAGACCCGGATGAAGGCGACCCGGTGCGCAAGCAAGGTGCGGCGGTCAACGGTTATTCGCTTTACTTCGCCACCTTCAACCGCAACAAGCGGTCTCTCACACTGGATTTGCGTAGCGATGACGGCAAGGAAATACTGCGTTCGCTGATTCGCCGCGCTGACGTGGTGGTCAACAATTACCGTCCTGGCGTGATGGACAAGATGGGATTCGGCCGTGCCGCGCTCACGGCCTTGAAACCTGACATCATCAGTTGCCACGTCACCGGATTTGGACTGGACGGCCCTTATGCCGCGCGCCCCTCGTTCGACTTCATCGCCCAGGCGATGAGCGGATTCATGAGCGTCAATGGCGACGAAGGCGGGCCGCCGATGCGCGCCGCACCGCCGATCTCCGACCTGGTGGCGGGCTCGCAGGCGGCGATGGGCATTCTGGCGGCGCTAGTGCGCCGCAATCGCACGGGCCAAGGCGAGGAAGTGGCCACCGCGCTCACCGACGGCATGACCAGCATGCTGGCGTTTCTGGCGACCAATTATTTCGCCACCGGCAAGCAGCCGCTGCGTACCGGCAACGACCATGCACTGGCTTCACCCTACGGCCTGTTTGAAGCCGCCGACGGTGAGGTGGCGATCGCACCGTCGAATGATGCGTTTTACGTGAAGTTGCTGGAGGCGCTCGATCTCAGGCATCTGCAAGACCATCCGGACTTTCTGCACAATGAAGCACGCTTCGAGCATCGGGTGGCGATCAATGCCGAGATCAACGCCCGCACCCGCACCCATTCGGTGGAACACTGGATTGAATTGCTCAACCGTGCCGGTGTGCCGTGCGGTCGCGTACTGGGCCTGGAACAGGTGTTCGACGATCCGCAGACCCGGCACCAGCAGATGCGCATCAGCATCGACCATCCGCAGCATGGCAAGCTCGATGTGCTGGGTTTTCCGATCAAGTTCAGCGACGACCCCTGCCGCGTGCACCGGCCGCCGCCGCTGTTGGGCGCGGACAGCGATGCCATCCTCGCGGAACTCGGCTTCAATATCGATGCGGTGGCCGATTTGCGCGCGCGCGGCGTGATCTGAATTGACGTGCCGGGAGCCGTAGATCGAAGCCGATCAAAGGAAGCAGATGGCGCTTATATTGGATCAAATATTAGCGCTATAATCAGAGCTTATTTTATTGATCGCGATTCGCAAAATGCAAACCCTGTATACCGATCTCACCGTGAGCATGTCGGATTTCAAGAAGAATCCGGCCAAGGTTTTGCGTGATGCCGGTGCGCAACCGGTTGCCGTGCTCAGTCACAACAAGGCGGCGTTCTACATGGTCGAACCCGGATTGTTTGAAGCCATGCTCGAAGACCTGGCCGACGCCCGGCTGCTGCCCCTGTTGAAGCGGCGCATCGCGAGCGCCGAACGCGGGGAGCTGACCGAGGTGGACGTTGACACTGTCTGAGGCGACGGCCAAGCCGAAGTACCGCCTCGCGTTTGTGAACGATGCGCTCAAGGAATGGAATGCCCTGGATGGCGCGGTCAAGGAACCGCTGCGCAAGCTCTTGAGGAAGCGGCTCGACCAACCGCGCACCCCGGGCGCCGAACTTGGCGGTGAACTGCGCGGCTGTTACAAGATAAAGTTGCGCAGGCTTGGGTATCGTCTGGTGTACCGCGTGATCGACGATATCTTGCTGGTGTTGGTGCTGGCGGTCGACAAGCGCGAAGGTTCCGTGGTCTACACGTCCGCCGGGAAGCGCATGCGGCAGCCGCCGATGGCGTCTGAACCAATGCCCGCAAGGGTGCCCGTGTTGCGCCGCAAGGCCGCCTCAACAAGCAAGTCAACTCCCTGAAAGGATTCTCATGCAATCGCCTGCCAACCCTGTCACCGACCGCTTCGTTCTGGTCACCGAAGTCGGCACCCGCGACGGCTTCCAGTCGGAGAAGGAATTCATTCCCACCGAAGTCAAGGCCGAACTGCTCAACGCCCTGATCGATGCCGGTGTCACCAGTTTCGAGGCCACCTCGTTCGTCTCGCCACGCGCGGTGCCACAGCTGGCGGACGCCGCGCAGTTGATGGACATGGTCAAGCGCAAGGCAGGCGTGCGCCTGACCGCCCTGGTGCCCAACGCGCGCGGCGCCGAGCGTGCAGCGGCGGCCAAAGTGGACATGATGGCCTCGTTCATTTCCGCCTCCGAGACCCATTGCCAGGCCAATCTCAACAAGTCGATCGACGCGGCGATCGCCGATTTCAACGAGTTCGCGCCGATCGCCAAAAAATACGGTATCGCCTTGCGTGGCGCTGTGGCTACCGCCTTCGGCTGCCCGTTCGAAGGCGAAGTGTCGATCGAGAACGTGCTGAAGATCGTCGATGCCTACATGGCTGGCGGTGCCCGTCACATAAGCCTGGGCGACACCACCGGCATGGCGACGCCACCGGTGGTGACGCGCACGGTCGAGGCGATTCGCGCGCGCCATCCACAGGCGATCATCGCGCTGCATTTTCACAACACGCGCGGCGTTGGGCTGGCCAACGTGATGAACGGGCTCTCGCTGGGCATTCGCGAATACGAGTCGTCCTTCGGCGGCCTCGGCGGCTGCCCGTTCGCGCCCGGCGCCAGCGGCAATATCTGCACTGAAGACCTGGTGTACCTGTTGCATGAGTGCGGTTATGAGACCGGCATCGATCTCGAGGCGCTGGCGACGGTGGCGCGCCGTGTGCAGGAGGTGATGCGACGTGAACTGCCGGGGCAGTTCATGCGTTCGGGACCGCGCCTGAAGCTATCGTCGCTGGATTCGATGCGCCGCGCGGTCGGCTGAAGCCCCGTGCCAAAACACAGTGGCCGGCGCGCCGGCAACGCATAAGCCGGATCATTTGCGGCCGGCGCATCACAACAATAGTGGAGACAAACATGCAGGCGTGGCAGCGATGGATGGGCGCCCTGGCAGCGACAGCCTGCCTGGCGGCCGGCGTCGCATTGGCGCAGGATTTTCCCAACAAGCCGCTGCGCATCATCGTGCCCTTCGCGCCGGGCGGCAATGTCGACATCACCGCGCGCATCATCGCGCAGCCGATGGCGGACATCCTGGGCCAGCAGATGATCGTCGAGAATCGCCCCGGTGGCGGCGGCATGGTGGCCACTGCCCAGGTGGCCAAGGGGCCGGCCGATGGCTACACCCTGGTACTGGGTTCCTCCAGCACGATCTCGGTGGCACCGGCCACAGCGAAGAACCCGCCCTACGATCCGACGCGCGATCTGGCCGTAGTCGGGCCGATCCAGGCGGTGCCGATCGTGCTGACCGCGTCCGCCAAGACCAGCATCACCAGCTATCGCGAATTCGTGGCGCAGGCACAGGCACGGCCCGGGCGGGTTTCGGTGGCGTCCGCCGGCACCGGAACCTCCAACCACCTCGCGCTCGAATTGCTGATGAAGCAAAGCGGCCTCAAGCTGATTCACGTGCCCTACAAGGGCTCGGGGCCGGCGCTGATCGATCTGGTTGGCGGCCAGGTCGAGACCATGATGGACCAGCTCACCGCCTCGATGGCGCATATCAAGGAAGGGCGTTTGCGTGCGCTGGCGGTGACTACCCGCAAGCGCTCCGCGCTGCTGCCCGAGGTGCCAACGCTCTCGGAACTGGGTCTCTTCGAATATGAAGTCAGTACCTTCACCGGGCTCTTCGCGCCGGCGGGCACGCCGCGGCCGGTGCTGGACCGGCTCGCCGCCGCATTGGCGCGCGTGCTGGCGCAGCCGGCGGTGCGCGAGCGCTTCGCGGCCCTTGGCGTGGAAATGATCGAGCAGAATGCCCGGGCCTTCGAGGCCTACGTGAAAAAGGACTTCGACAACTGGCGCGCGGTCGCGCGCGACGCCAACATCTCGCTGGAGTAGGCCGGGATGCGCGGCGCACCCTCGCTTGAAACGCGCCGCCGCTTGCCGCCGCAGCGGCCGTACAAGTTCTAGCCGATGGCTGCGCCCGCAAAAATCTTGCGCCAGCTGGAGGCGCTGCGCCTGGCGTACGGTAGCGACGCCACGATGCGCAAGCGCGAACTTTTGACGCGTTTACGGGGCGCCCGTTTTGGAACCGCCGCCGTGCTCGCGCGCTATCACGAGATCCTGTGTTTCATGGCGGCCTATCCGGACGATGCGCGGCTTTTGGCATTGGTGCGGCATGAACTGGGTGTTTTCTCGCGACGCGCCGACCTGGCGCGCTGGCGCGGCGTACTGGCCGATAGCGGCATGGCCGATACCGCGACCCACTACAACTATTTCTGGATGATGGCGCGCTGGCTGGCGCAGCGCTTTCCGCGGCGCTTTCGCATCGACTGGTCGGCGCCTGAATTCGAGGC
>JAYVWK010000433.1:0-6987 GCA_043786185.1 Burkholderiales bacterium | reverse complement strand
TGATCGCCATGAAGCAGTCGAGCGAAATGGGGGAAAAGCCGCAGGCCAGCGTGACCCTGACCGAAGCGGGCACCGAACGCAAGGCCGAGGCACAGGGCTCGGGGCCGGTGGATGCGACCTTCAAGGCGATCGAAAGCATCGCCAAGAGCGATGCCGAACTGGTGCTGTACTCGGTCAACGCCGTGACGCAAGGCACCGATAGCCAGGGCGAGGTCACTGTGCGATTGTCCAAGGCCGGGCGCATCGTCAACGGTGTCGGTGCCGATACTGACGTGATAGTCGCCTCGGCGCGGGCCTACGTGAGCGCGCTCAACAAGCTGTTTGACAAGAGCGAGCGCTTGAATCCGCAGACCAGTGGAACGGTTTGAGAGGTTATTGGCCTAAGGCCGGCGAGCGCTGACCGATTGCAAGTGTATTGACGCCGGCGGGCCGGGCGATCCCTGTTCCGCCAGTTAACCCCGTGCGCGACATCACAAGTGGTGCGCCCGGGGAGCACTGCATTGCGTGCCATGTCTTAGCTTGAATCTGCGGGCTACGCTGGCGCTCACGTCGTTTCAAGCATGCCAACTTCATCGTCATGCCGGGCAGCGCCCGATCGCGCTAAAGTGTCGTTTCTGAATCAACTCAACAGCGGAGACGGAAAATGGCAAAAGTTTTAAAGCTGTCCGGGGCTCGCAAAGCCAAGCCTGCGCCCATCTCGGAGGCCGAGCAGGATGTGCGTGTCAACCTGGCAGCATGCTACCGCCTGGCTGCCCACTACGGCTGGACCGATCTGATCTACACCCACATTTCGGCGCGCGTGCCGGGGCCGGACGAGCATTTCCTGCTCAACCCCTTCGGCTTCATGTTTGACGAAATCACGGCGTCCAGCCTGGTCAAGGTCGATCTCGACGGCAATATCGTCGACCCGTCGCCGCATCGCATCCATCGCGCCGGTTTCGTGATTCACAGCGCGATCCACGCGGCGCGGCCGGATGCCGGCTGCGTGATCCACTCGCACACACGGGCCGGCATGGCAGTATCGATGATGAAATGCGGCCTCTTGCCCTTGTCGCAGCATGCGATGCTGTTTCACGAGAAAGTGGCATATCACGCCAGTGAGGGGTTTGCGCTGGATCTGGAGGAACGTAAGCGCTTAGTCGAAGACATGGGCGACAAGCCGGTGATGCTTCTGCGCAATCACGGCACTTTGGTGGCCGGCGAAACGGTGGCGCAGACGTTCTCGATGATGTGGCATCTCGAGAAGGCGATGCAGGCGCAGATCGACGCGCTGGCCAGCGACAAGAAGCTTACCTATCCGTCGGAGGCGGTGGCAAAGCAGATCGCCGGGCATGGATTCACCAAGGCCAGGATCGAGCAGTACGCCGATGGCGCCAGCCCGCTCGGCCGGCTTGAATGGCCGGGCTTGTTGCGCATGCTCGATCGCATGGATGCTTCGTTTCGCGACTAGTTGTCCGGTCTTGCGTCGACGGCTGGGGACGCCGCGCCGGCCGCGCTTGCCGGCATCATTACGCTATGTTGTCGACTTGGCAGGCGACGGTCGCGGTTTGGCGGACAGCCAGTCGCGCAGGGTTGCGTACACCGCGTTACTGCTGAGCAGTCCGAAGTGATCAAGCCCGTAACAGATAGTGGTGTGTGATGCCGCAATCCGCAGCGTCAGGGCCGGGTTGTCGTGCCGGCCCAGCGCGCTCCTGACCGGCACCAAGCCATCGCCTGGCAGCCGTGTCGGGTGCGGTCCGGCTTTGGCGCGTTTGGTGGCGGCAATCGCGTAGCAGCGCACGCGCGCCGGCAAGGGCACGGGCTGGCGCGCGTCGGGTGAGTGATGTTCTTCGACTGCCTGCCAGTCGTGGTCCAGGAGGTTGCCGTGGCGCAGGTCCTTGACGCCGGCGCTGCGTAGTTTGGCAAGCCGGGTGAACGGCGCGGTGTAAGGGCTGATGCCGGCCAAGAGGCCGACCCGGTTGCCGGCGCGTTCCAGGGGTGCCCCGTGGTGGGGGGTGCCCAGGAACACCAGTGTTTGAAGTTTCCTAAGCCAGCCGGCGCGCGCTTGTTTGGCGTAATGGCAGGCGCTGCGCGCAACCAGCCCGCCCATGCTGTGGCCAACGATCACCAGCTCCTCGACCGGCACCGGCCAGGCGGTTTGCACCTGTTGCATGAGCGCGGCGAACGCGCGGCCATTGGTCGAGATATGCAAGCCGCTGTTGTAGTGCAGATAGAGCGGGGTGTAGCCGAACTCGGCGGCCAGCGCGGCGCCGTGGTCATGGCCCTCGCGTTTCCATTGCAGGTCGTTCATGCACAGGCCGTGAACCAGCAGCAGGATTTTGCCCGACGCTTGCGGCATCGCCTGGGACAGTGCGGCGCGATTCAATTCCAGCGCCGCGCCGCGGCGTCGCACTTGCATGCTGATCGCCAACGGGTTGTTGGTGGCCCCCAGATAGTCGCCCAGCACACCGTTCAAGGCAGCCATTACCGCCTCGCGCCGCGGCCACGAACGGCTCTTGCCGATGAGCGGCGCGAGTTGCGCCAGCGCCATGTCCACGCCATAGCCCACGGCGCGTGTCACCCCGCGCACACCGCGATACACCAGGCCGGAAATGCCGCCGGCCCCACCGCCTGGCGCGCGGCCCACCGGCGGCGACAGGCCGGCGATGTTGCGGTGCATGTCTTCGACCAGATCCGTGATGCCGGCCACAGCGTCGATCGCCAGTCGGCTGACGCCACGCAGATCGGCGAAGGCGGCGACCGGCTTCGGCTGCGGTGCGCCGGCGCGCTTCAAACCTTGTGCCCGCGTGTGGCTTCGCCGGCTTGCGTTCGCCGAGTCGACCTGGCTGATGGTCTCACTTGCCGTGCTTCCGGCGCCACACCTCGAACGCCGCCTTGGTGGCGGCGTTCGGCGGATAGGTGCCAGGCAATGCTGCGCCGCCCTGGATGCGTTCCAGCAGAAAGGCTTCCATCACTTCCTGTTCGGCGGCATCGCGCGCAATTTCATCGGCCAGGTGCTGCGGAATCACCGCCACGCCTTCCTCATCGCCGACCATGATGTCACCCGGATAAACGGCGACGCCGCCGCAGCCGATCGGCACGTTGAGGTCGATCGCATGATGGTGAATCAGGTTGAGCGGCGCGCTGCCGCCGGCGCAATAGACCGGAAAATCCAGTTCGGCGATCTGGCCGCTGTCGCGCACCGGGCCGTCCGATACCAGGCCGGCCGCGCCGCGCATCATCAGGCGGGTGGTGAGAATTTCGCCGCCGGATGCGACCCTGGTTTCGCCGCGGCAATCGAGCACCAGCACATGTCCGGCTGGCACCGATTCGATGCCCTTGCGCTGCGGATGCTCGGGGTTGTCGAAGGCGCTGATCTGGTCCAGGTCCTCCCGCGCCGGGATGCTGCGCATGGTGAAGGCCGGTCCCACCAGATTGCCGCACGAGGGCTCGGTCAGGCGGGTGATGTTCTGGATGAAGACATTGCGAAACCCGCGCTTGAATAGCTGCGTGCACAGGGTGGCAACGCTGACCTTGCGCAGAAGCGCCAGGGTTTTCGGCTTGAGCGCGCCTGGCGTCGTTTTTTCGGGTAGTGGCTTTTTTGGCATGCGGCATTTTACGGCCATCGTCGGTCGCCGCGAGGCGCACGACGATGGCGCAAGCGCAATGCCTACTTGCTCATGCTGATCGAAGAAAAGTTCTGGAACCAGTTCTGCGCCTGCACGAAGCCCTTGACCTTGGCCGACATGGCGCGTGCGTTCACATCATGGGTGACGTCCAGAAACAGGTCTTCGGCCACGATCTTCTCGTGGATTTTCTGCAGCGCCAGGGTCTGCTCCTTGGGGTCGAAGGCAAGGCGTGCCTGGGTCAGCAACCCGTCCATTTCCTTGCTGTTGTAGTGGCCCCAGTTGGTGCCCTTGGGCGCCACCAGTTCCGACTGGAAATGCCGCACGAAAGCGGTGAACGGGTCCTGCACGAAGTAGGAATAGTTGAGCGCCACGCCGGCGCGCGACAGCGGATCGCGGGCACCTGCGCGCCAGGCGTTGAGCAGGGTGTTCCACTCCATCACTTCAAGGTTGACCTTGACGCCGATCGTGCCGAGATTCTGCTGCAGGTATTCATTCATCGGCAGCGGCTGCATCATGCCGGAGCCGGACGACGGCACCACCACTTTGAGGGTCAGCGGCTTGTCGCTGGTGTAACCGGCCTCGACCAACAGCTTGCGCGCCTGCGCCGGATCGTACTTGTGCTCAACCGCCTTGCCGAACCAGGCGTGTCCGGGCGGCATGAAGCCCTTGGCCGGGATCGACAGGCCGTTCAACAGCTTGTTCATCCCGTCGCGGTCGATCGCCAGGTTCAACGCCTTGCGCACCTTGGGGTCGAGAAAGGGCGAGCCTTCAAGCATCGAGTAGTGCCAGACCCAGATGTGTGGATAGGCGTTGGTGACGATCTGGAAGCCCGAACCCTTGAGGCTGCCTACCGCATCGGGGGCCGGCGCCTCGATCCAGTCGACCTGGCCGGAACGCAGTGCCGCAGTACGGGTATTGGCGTCCGGCAAGGGCAACAGGACGAGTTTGTCAAGCTTCGGGATGCGCGTCTTGTCCCAGTACTCCTTGTTGGGCACCATTTCGGCGCGCTCGCGCGGGGTCCAGGCGGTGAGCTTCCACGGGCCGGTGCCGGAGGGCGCTTTCGCATACGCTTCCCAGCTCTTGCCGAGCTTTTCCCAATGTGCCGGCGACGACATCGCGATCCAGGCAAGCTGGTACGGCAGGAAGGCGTCGGGTTCCTTGGTGATGATTTCAAGCGTGCTCTTGTCGATCGCCCGATAGGTGGCGATCGAGGGAATGCGGATGCGGCCCTGGGCGGCCTGCTTGGGGTCGTACTGCGGCGACTTGTCGTTGAGCAGCTTGTCAAAATTCCACGCTGCGGCGGCGGCGGTGAAGTCGGAGCCGTCGTGGAATTTCGCGCCATCACGAATCTTTAAGATCCACTTGGTCTTGTCCTTGGCGTCCGGCGCCCAGCTTGCGGCCAGGCCAGGAATCAGGGTCGAAGGCTTGGTCGCTGAAGTCAGATCCCAATGCACCAGCGCGTCATAGACGGTCAGCGCCATGAAGCGCTGGCCCTCGCCGCCCTGGTCCGCCTGACCGGTGGTTAACGGAATGTCGGAGGCGGTCATGGCGATGCGCAGCGTGCCCTGGGCGGCCGCCGGCAGGGTTGGCAAGGTGGTGGCCAGCACAATTGCGTAGCAACTGGTGAGGATTCGAGAATTCACGGTGGGGTCCCTTTGGTTGAATGAATGTGCCAGAAAGCAGCCCGATTAAATAAGCAACAAGCGTTCCATGTGCGTGCCACCCGCTGTGTTCCGGGTGGCGGGACGGGCATTGTGGCGGGCGATGCGCTTGGCTTGCGCAACACTTGGGCTGGTGCCTGCGCGAGCCAAGCCTGCAACTAGCGCCATTATCGGCGAGAATCCCGTCGATGAAATCCATTCCCTCATTGATCGAAATTGCCCGCGCGGCAAGCCGTCGCGAGCTGAGCTGCGAAGCCCTGGTGCGCGACTGTCTGGCGCGCATCGAGGAGCGCGAGCCGTTGGTGCACGCCTGGGCCCATCTGGACCCGCAGCAGGCCCTGGCGCAGGCGCGCGCGCTCGATGCCGGCACGGCTGCGAATCCCTTGTATGGCGTGCCGGTCGGCGTCAAGGACGTGTTCGACACCTTCGACATGCCGTCCGCCTACGGTTCGCCGATCTATGCCGGCCAGCGGCCAGCGGCGGACGCCGCCGTGGTCGCTTTATTGCGCGGCTTGGGTGGCTTGGTGCTGGGCAAGACCATCACCACCGAATTCGCCACCTTTACCCCGGGTGTCACGGCCAATCCGCACAACCCTCGGCATACGCCGGGCGGCTCATCGTCGGGCTCGGCTGCCGCGGTGGCCGACGGCATGGTGCCGGCGGCCTTTGGCACCCAGACCATTGGCTCGGTGATCCGGCCGGCGGCCTTTTGCGGTGTGGTCGGTTACAAACCGAGCTTCGGTCTCTTGCCGCGGGTTGGCGTTAAGGCGATATCGGATTGCCTCGATACGGTCGGCTGCTTCACCCGCAGTGTTGCCGATGCGGCATATTTCGTGGGCGCCCTGGCGCGCCGGCCGCTGTCGGTGGGCAGCGCGATTGCTGCGCCGCGCATCGGCCTCACCCTGACTGCGCAGTGGCCGCACGCCCTGCCGGAAACCGATGCCCTGTTCGCAGGGCTCGGGCCGCGCCTGTCCGCCACCGGCGCGTTGGTGCGCGATTTCGCAATGCCGAGACTCTATGACGGCATCAATGCGGCGCAAGATGTGATCGCCGCCGTTGAAATGGCTGCCTGCCTGGCCGATGAACACCGGCGTTTTCGCGCGCTTTTGAGCCAGCGCCTGCGTGATCGGCTGGACGAAGGCGTGGGTATTGGTGTGGCCGAGTACGATGCGGCGCTCGCCTTGGCGCGCCAGTGCCGGCGCGGCTTTGCGGCAGCGATCGAGGGCTTCGACGTGCTGGTGGTGCCCAGTGCACCGGGTGAGGCGCCGGCGGGCCTTGCGAGTACCGGTGACCCGGTTTTCAACCGCACCTGGAGCCTGTTGCACACGCCCAGCGTGCAGGTGCCCGTCGGTGTCGGGCCAAATGGACTGCCGCTCGGCCTGCAGGTGGTGGGGCGGATTGGTGATGACGCGCGCACGCTGGCCGTGGCGCACTGGATCGAGATGCGCCTGCGCGAGCCTGCAACAGGTATTGGAGCGATCGCCCCGCTGTGAGCATCGGGGGCCTGCCGCCGCTCAGCGCGTTGGCGTCGATTGCGCCGCGCCGCCAGGGGGCTGCGGGCAGCCCTCGGGCAAATAGGGCTTGATGATCGAGGCGCCGGCCTGGCCGATCTCGATGAACTGCACGCCCTTGCCCACTACCTCCGACAGATAGACCCACCAGCCATCCGCGCTGGACTGTGCGCACGACAGGCCGCACAAAAGGAAGCGCGCGCCAAC
>JAYVWK010000432.1:0-2724 GCA_043786185.1 Burkholderiales bacterium | reverse complement strand
AGACGCGCACGGTTGAAGCGGCATCACCGGCCGCGCTCGATGCCGCGTTTGCCGCCATCGCCGGGCAGCGCCCCGATGCGCTGGTGGTACTGCGCGACGCGATGTCGCTGACCGCACCACAACCACAACGGATCTCGGCGTTTGCACTCAAAAACCGCATCGCCGTGTTCGGTTCCAGTGCGGAGTTCGCAGAAGCCGGCAGTCTGCTCTCCTACGGGCCATCGACTCTTGACTTGTTTCGCCGCACGGCCACCTACGTCAAGAAAATCCTCGCTGGCACCAAACCGGCCGACCTGCCGGTCGAGCAGCCGACCAAGTTCGAGATGGTGATCAACCTGAAAACCGCCGAGGCGCTCGGCATCAAGATTCCGCAAGCGATGTTGATCAGGGCCGAAAGGGTAATCGAATGAAACAACACGTGAACCAACGGCGCCTCACCCTCTTCGCGCTCGGCGCGAGCGCGCTGGAAAATGCGTTGCCGGCGATCGCGCAAACGCAAAGCAAAGCGCCGGACAAACTCTGGCGCATTGGCTTTCTCGCGCCGCGCAAGCAACCCGCCTCGATGGAGGCCGACTTCATCGGCGGGTTCCCGCAGGGCATGCGCGAACGCGGTTATGTCGAAGGCAAAAACCTCACCATCGAGTGGCGCTTTGCCGACGGCGACCTCACGCGCCTGCCCAAGCTTGCGGAGGAATTGGTGCAGTTGAAAGTTGACGTGCTCATCGGCGCCGGGCCGCAAGCCATCGGGGCGCTCAAACAAGCTACCACCGCGATTCCGATTGTGATGGGCGTTCCGGGTGACCCGGTAAGTCAAGGGTTCGTTGCGAGCCTGGCGCGCCCCGGCGGCAACATCACCGGGGCGACCATCAACGCGGGCGAAATCAATGCCAAGCGTCTGCAGATGCTGCGGGAGATATCGCCCAGAGTCAGCCGGGTTGCCGTCCTGATGAACCCCGACAACCGCGGTCATGTTGCGGCACTTGCCACTATTCAGAAGGCAGGACAACAAGTCAAGGTCAAGACTTTTGCCGCGGAAGCGAATACATCCGGGGATATCGAAGCCGCGTTTACATTCATGAAGCGGGAGAAAGCCGGTGCGGTGATCGTTCAGACGGACGCCATCTTCAACGCGCATACGCGCCAGATCGCGGATCTCGCCCTGAACCAGCGCCTGCCCCTGATAACGGGGATTCGTGAATACGTCGACGCCGGCTGCTTGATGAGTTATGGCGCGAGCTTTAGAGACAACTTCTACCGCGCCGCCTACTACGTCGACCGCATTTTCAAGGGCACGAAACCCGCCGACTTGCCGGTCGAGCAGCCGACCCGGTTTGAACTCTTCATCAACGGCAAGACCGCGAAGGCGCTGGGCCTGACGATTCCGCAGTCGCTCTTGATCAGTGCCGAGAAGGTGATCGAATGAAACATCCCGTAAACACGCGCCGCCAAACCCTCGTCGCGCTCGGCGCCGGCGCGCTTACGAACGCATTGCCCGCCTTCGCCCAGCCCGCCAAGCCGGAGAAAATCTGGCGCGTTGGTGTGCTGATCGCGCGCGCCCGGCCCGCTGCGGTCGGCGCCGACTTCCTCGCCGGCTTTCCGGCGGGCATGCGCGAACTGGGCTACGTCGAGGGCAAGAACCTCGTCATCGATTGGCATCATGGCGGCGGCGATGCGGCGCGCCTGCCCGCGCTGGCTTACGAACTGGTGCAACTCAAACCGGACGTGATCTTGGCCGTCGGCGCGCAATCGATCAGCGCGGCGCAGAAAGCGACGGCCACGATTCCGGTGGTGATGGGCATCGCCGGCGACCCGGTGAGCGATGGCTTCGTCAAGACCCTGGCGCGCCCCGGCGGCAACATCACCGGAACCTCGCTGATGATGATCGAGATCATGCCCAAGCGGCTCGAGCAGCTGCTCGGCATGGCGCCCAAGCTGACGCGCCTGGCCGCGCTGTTCAACCCCGCCAACTCGACCTCGGTGGCGAGCCTCGCCAGCCTGCAGGCGGCCGCAGCCACGCTGCGCATCAGGATCGTGCCGGCCGAAGCGCGCACCGTGCAAGAGATCGAGCCGGCGTTTGCCGCGATCAAGCGCGACCAAGCGGAAGCCGTGGTGGTGATCCCCGACGCGCTGCTCAACAGCAATGGGCGGCTGGTAGCCGAGCTTACGGTACGACACCGCCTGCCTTCGGTGGCGGGCCTGCGCGAACACGCGGAGGCCGGCGGCCTGATGAGCTACGGCCCGAGCTACTTCGACATCATGCGGCGCGCCGCAACCTATGTAGACAAAATATTCAAGGGCGCCAAACCGGCCGACCTGCCGGTCGAGCAGCCGACCAGGTTCGAGCTCTTCATCAATGGCACGACCGCGAAGGCACTCGGCTTGACGATTCCGCAATCGCTCTTGATCAGTGCCGAGAAGGTGATCGAATGACGCTTCATCGCGCGCTGCGTAAACCATCGCAGGCTACCGTTGAGCCGACCTCGCAGGCTGCGAGCACACCGCTTGAGGCTCGGCGTGAACGGCTGGCTGCGGTCCGGTGCGCAGCATGCAGGGACTTCGTGCGATTACGCCGCAACAGCCCTTGCCCGCGCGGCCCGCGCCTTGGGGCGGCAAGTGCCGAGCTCTTCACGCACCACCTGACGCACCGCATCGATCACCGAGCGCTGTTGAATATAGGCGGACAAGGCGTCATTGATCAGGGTTTGGTAGTTGCCGGTGCCGGCC
>JAYVWK010000431.1:0-11571 GCA_043786185.1 Burkholderiales bacterium | reverse complement strand
CACGGCTGGATCGGTGCCGGCCTCCTGATCGCCGCTGCCACCGGCGTTGCCAGCTGGTGGTTCGCGGCACCTTTTCTCACCAGCACCTATGACTATCCGATCTGGCCGCTGGTGGGCGCGGTGCCGCTGGCCAGCGCCTCCCTGTTCGACCTGGGCGTGTTCCTCACTGTCGTCGGCGCCACCATGGTGATGCTTCTCGCGCTCTCGGGCCCACGCGCATCGAGCGGCGCGGTGGGGGCTGCGCAATGATGAACTTCCTCGTCGCCGCGGGCCTGGGTACCCTCAGCGCGGCCGGACTCTGGCTGATGCTGCGCGCGCGCACCTTTGACGTGATCCTGGGCCTCACCTTGCTGGGCTACGCGGTCAACCTATTCATCTTTTTCATGGGGCGGCTGCGGGTGGGTGCCGCGCCCATCATGGTCGATGGCGTGGCGCCCAGCCTACTCAACTATGCCGACCCCTTGCCGCAGGCGCTGGTATTGACCGCGATCGTGATCGGTTTCGCGATGACCGCCGTGCTGCTGGTGATCGCATTGCGCAGCCATGCCGAGTCCGGCAGCGACCACGTCGACGGCGCCGAGGCGCCCGCGCCGAAAATCACTGATCGAAACTCTGCGGGCACGCCATGAACTGGCCGCACTGGATCATCATGCCCATCATCCTGCCGCTGGTCGGCGGCGCGCTGCTGCTGCTTGTGGGCCAGCGTGCGCCGGCATTGGCCGCGCGTCTGGGACTGGCATCCACCGCACTCCTGCTGGCGATCACCATCGGCCTCATGGCCCGCGCCGATGGCGGGGGCATCAGCGCCTACCTGCTGGGCAACTGGCAGGCACCATTCGGCATCGCGCTGGCGCTCGACCGCCTCTGCGCGCTGATGCTGGTGCTGACCGCCACCGTGGCCATGGCGGCCCTGACCTACGGTTGCGGTGGTGACGACCGGCGTGGCGCGCATTTCCATGCCTTGTTCCAGTTTCAGTTGATGGGCTTGAACGGCGCTTTCCTGACCGCGGACCTGTTCAACCTGTTCGTGTTTTTCGAGGTGCTGCTGATTTCCTCGTACGGACTGTTGCTGCATGGCGCAGGCGCCGCCCGCCTGCGCGCGGCGACCCACTATGTCAGTTTCAACCTGACGGGCTCGGCGCTGTTCCTGATCGCCGTCAGCCTGCTGTACGGGCTGACCGGCACCCTCTCGATGCCCGATCTTGCCGTGCGCCTTGGCCAGCTACCGGCGGACCGCACCCTGCTCGCGCATAGCGCCGCGCTTTTGCTCCTGGTAGTGTTCTTTGTCAAGGCGGCCCTGTTGCCGCTGTATTTCTGGTTGCCAGCCACCTACGGCGCGGCCTCGGCCCCGGTCGCGGCGCTGTTCGCCATCATGACCAAGGTGGGCGTGTATGCGGTACTACGTGTCACCACCCTGATGTTCGGCGCCGGCGCCGGCAGCCTGGCCTATGTCGCCCACCCGTGGCTGCCGGCGCTGGCGCTGGCCACACTCACCTTGGGCGCCATCGGAGTTCTCGCCGCACAGCATTTACGCGCACAGATCGGCTGCCTCGTCGTTAGCTCCGCCGGCACCCTGCTGCTGGCGATCGGCCTGGCGCGCCCTGACACGGTAGCCGCAGGCCTGGTTTACATGGTCAACAGCACGCTGGCGGCCGCCGGCCTGTTCCTGCTGGCCGATCGCATCGGTTTTGCGCGCGCCGGCGCCGGCGACAGCCTGCGCTCGGCCGCCTTCGACGCCACCAAGCTGCCGCAAGCGGCGCTGTTTTTCGCACTGGCCGTAGCCGCCGCCGGCATGCCGCCCCTTGCCGGCTTCATCGGCAAGGCCATGCTCCTCAAGGCGGCCGGGGGCACCCCTTGGGCGCTGTGGGTGGTCAGCCTGGTACTTGCCAGCAGCCTGTTGCTGATGGTGGCGTTCGCACGCAGCGGATCGGTTCTGTTCTGGCGGCCGGGCGGCGTCTCGCCCAGCGCCCCGCCAGGCGGCACCTTGCGACTGCTCGCGCATCACCGCGCCCATGGCACAGCACTGCTGGTTCTCTGCGCGCTGCTCATCCTGTGCAGCGTGTACGCGGGCCCGCTGTCGCGCTACACCGCCGCTGCCGCGCAACAGCTGTTCGAACCGCGCGCCTACATCGAAGCGGTGTTGGGTGCGCGCCCGCTGCCGGCCGCGATCGATGTGCGACGCGAGATGCGCGAGGCCGCCAAGCCCGGGGAGGCCGCCAAATGAACCGTCTGCTCCCGGCGCCCCTGCTTTCATTGCTGCTGTTCCTGATGTGGCCAGTCATGAACGATTCATGGTCGGCGGGTCACCTGCTGCTGGGCGCTGCGCTGGCGCTTTCGATTCCCTGGTTTACCGATGCGTTGCGCGCGGAGCGGCCCAGACTCTCCCAGCCGCTTGCGATCGCGCGACTGACCGGCGTGGTGATGTGGGACATTGTGCTCTCCAACATCGATGTGGCGAAGCGCATCCTGGGCCCGGAGGCGGCGATCAGGCCGGCCTTCGTGCGGGTGCCGCTGTCGATCCGCGATCCGCACGCCATCGCAACGCTAGCCACCATCATCACCATGACACCCGGTACGCTCTCGGCCGATCTCGACGCCGACCGCAGTCATCTGCTGGTTCACGCCTTCCACCTGGAGGATGAAGCGGCGCTGATCGATTCCATCAAAACCCGCTATGAGGCGCCGCTGATGCGCATTTTCACAACGGAGGATGCATGAGTCTCACCGCCACCATTCTGCCGTGGGCCATCGGCGCCTTCGCACTGGCCTTGGCGCTCAACGCCTGGCGCCTCTTTATCGGGCCCGGCATGACCGACCGCATCCTTGCGCTCGACACGCTTTACGTCAATACCCTAGCGCTCCTTGTGCTGCTGGGCCTTGAGCAAAACAGCAAGCTTTACTTTGAAGCCGCGCTGATGATCGCATTGCTGGGCTTTGTCGCCACCGTTGTGCTGTCAAAGTACCTGTTGCGCGGCGACATCGTGGAGTGAACGCCATGCACGCATTGCCAATTTGGCTTGACTTGTTGTTGGCCGCCCTGATCGTGGGCGGCGCGGCTTTCGCCTTGATCGGATCATGGGGGCTGGCCCGACTGTCGGACTTTTATCTGCGCCTGCACGGCCCTACCAAGGCCACCACCCTGGGCGTGGGTGGGGTTTTGATCGCCTCGGCCTTGTGGTTCACCTACAGCACCGGCGTGCCCAGTCTCAACGAACTCTTGATCACCCTGTTTCTATTCCTCACCGCGCCGGTATCGGCGCATTTACTGATCAAGGCGGCGCTGCGCCTGGATCAGTTGCGCTCCCCGGAGAGCGCAAAAGCTGGCGCGCCGCCCGACAGGCAGAATCCCTAACGCGTCCACGGCGCGGCGGTGCCGGGCGCGATGCCGTACTTGCGGCCGGCGTCTATCAGCGTGGCACCGGGCACGACACCGGACTCGACTAAGGCCTGCAATGCCTGAACCACAATGTGGCCGCGATCGACTTCGAAGAAGCGCCGCAACGCCGCGCGCGTATCGCTGCGGCCGAAGCCATCGGTGCCCAGCGTGACATAGCGCGCGCGCAGTTGCGCGCGCAGCAGCTCCGGCACCGCCCTTACGTAATCCGAAGCCGCGATCACCGGCGCCATGGATGCGCCCAGGCAAGCCTGTGCCCAGCTTGGCGCAACCGGGGCCTTGCTGCCTGCCAGCGCGGCATCGAGGCGCGCGCGCTCGACGCGCAAGCCATCACGCTGCAATTCGGAATAGCTGGTTACCGAAAACACCTCGGCGGCGATGCCGAAATCGGTGCGCAACATGTCGGCCGCGGCCAGCACCTCGGGCAGGATCGCGCCGCTGCCCAGGAGGCGCACCTGTGCCTCCCCGCGGCTTGCGCGAACCCGCACCATGCCGCGCACAATTCCCTCGCGCATGGCCGGATCGAAGGCGATCTGCGCGGTGTTCTCGTTCATCACTGTCAGGTAATAGAACACGTCTTCACCACGTTCGAGCATGGCGCGCATACCCTCTTCCACCAGCACCGCGACCTCGTGCGCGAAGCACGGATCATAGGCGCGGCAGTTGGGCACGGTGGATGCCACCAGATGGCTGCTGCCGTCCTGGTGCTGCAGGCCCTCGCCGGAGAGCGTGGTACGGCCGGCGGTGGCGCCAATCAGGAAGCCGCGCGAGCGCTGGTCGGCGGCAGCCCAGATCAGATCGGCGACACGCTGAAAACCGAACATCGAGTAATAGATGTAAAACGGCAGCATTGGCACGCCGTGATTCGCATAGCTGGTGGCCGCGGCGATCCATGACGACAGGGCGCCGGCTTCGGTGATGCCCTCCTCGAGAATCTGGCCGTCGCGCGCTTCCTTGTAGTAGAGCAGTTCGTCGGCATCCTCCGGCTCGTAGGCCTGGCCGTTCGGTGAATAGATACCGATCTGCCGGAACATTGCCTGCATGCCGAAGGTGCGCGCCTCGTCGGCCACGATCGGCACCACATGACGCCCGATCGATTTGTCGCGCACCAAATTGGTCAGCATGCGTACAAAGGCCATGGTCGAAGACATGTCGGAGGCCGCGGCCGGCACGCGCGGGGCGTCGCCTTGGGCTGCTGCCGGCTCCAGCGCGAATTTCGCAAACACTGTGGCGGCCGGTACCACCAGCGACGGCGCGCTTACACGTCGCGCCGGCAAGGAGCCGCCCAGGCTGGCGCGGCGTGCCAGCAAGTATTTCATCTCCGCGCTGTCGGCGCCCGGCCGATAAAAGCGCACCGCGCGCACTTCTTCATCCGAAAGCGGCAGCGCGAAGCGGTCGCGGAATGCCAAGAGGGCCGCATCGTCGAGTTTTTTCTGCTGATGCGTGGTCATCTTCGCCTGCCCCGCAGAGCCCATGCCGAAACCCTTCATGGTCTTGGCCAGGATCACCGTCGGCGTACCGCGATGGTTTACCGCCGCGTGGTAGGCGGCATGGATCTTCACCGGGTCGTGCCCGCCGCGCTTCAAGTCGTCGATGTCGGCGTCGCTCATGTGCGCCACCAGCGCGCGTACTTCGGGGTACTTGTTGAAAAAATGCTCGCGGTTGAACTTGCCGTCGGTGGCCGAGTATTTCTGGAACTCGCCGTCGACCGTCTCGTGCAGGCGCTGCACCAGCGCGCCGGCGTGATCGCGGGCGAACAGCGCGTCCCAGTTCGAGCCCCACAAGAGCTTGATGACGTTCCAGCCGGCGCCGGCGTAAAGGCCTTCGAGTTCCTGGATGATCGAGCCATTGCCGCGCACCGGGCCATCCAGTCGCTGCAAATTGCAGTTGACCACGAACACCAGGTTGTCGAGACCTTCGCGCACCGCCAAAGACAAGGCCGCCAGCGACTCGGGTTCATCCATCTCGCCATCGCCGACAAAGGCCCACACCTTGCGATTGCTTGCCGGCACGACGCCGCGATGCTCGAGATAGCGCATGAAGCGCGCCTGGTAGATCGCCTGCAGCGGCCCCAGGCCCATCGAGCCGGTGGGGAACTGCCAGAAGTCGGGCATCAGCCACGGATGCGGATAAGACGACAAGCCGCCACCTTCCTGCAATTCGCGCCGGTAGTTGGACAACTGCGCCTCCGACAGCCGCCCTTCGAGAAAGGCACGCGCGTAAACCCCGGGCGCGGAATGCGGCTGGAAGAAAACCAGATCGCCCCCCGGATTCCCGGAACTGCCGACAACCCCATCGTTGCCGTGAAAAAAGTGGTTGAAGCCGACCTCGAACAGGTCGGCGGCCGAGGCGTAGCTGGCAATATGCCCGCCCAGTTCGGCCGAGGCGCGATTGGCACGCACCACCATCGCCAGCGCATTCCAGCGCACGATCGCGGTAATGCGGCTCTCAAGCGTGGGATCGCCGGGAAACGGCGCCTGCCGCTCCAGCGGAATGGTGTTGCGGTAGGGCGTGGTGAGACCGCGCGCCACATCCACCCCCAGGCCGCGCGCCGCTTCCGTCAGGCGCTTGAGCAGGTATTTGGCACGCCCCTCGCCTTCGCGTGCCAGCACTTCAGCCAGCGCATCGAGCCATTCGCGGGTCTCCTGCGGATCGAGGTCGGCGGCGATCGCCTGCTGCAAGAGGGGGCTGAGTTCGGAATGGTCGGTCATGTGGCTTAACGCAGGTAAATTAGGGCAGGTAAATTAGGGCAGGTAAATCGGGAAGCGCATGATAGTACCGTCAGCCAAACTGCGGCTTCTGCCAAATCGAACTCAGTGCGCCTTCAAATTCGGCATAATGTTCTGCCATGAGCGCATTTTTCTCGACTTTATGCTGAATTCCCGACTCGACACGATTGACTGGAAGATTCTCGACCGCCTGCAGGGCGACGCGCGCGTTTCCAACGTCAAGCTGGCCGAAGCCGTCCACCTGTCACCCTCGCCCTGCCTTACGCGCGTGCGCGAACTCGAAGCAGGCGGCTACATCAGCCGCTACGTGACCCTGCTCGACCCGCTCAAGATCGGCTTGACGGTCAGCGTGTTCATCCAGGTGACCCTGGAGAAGCAGGTGGAGAAGCAGCTTGGCAGTTTCGAGGCTGCGATCCAGAAGCGCCCCGAGGTCATGGAGTGCTACCTGATGACCGGTGACTCCGACTACCTTTTGCGGGTGGTGGTGCCCGACATCCAGGCGCTGGAACGCTTCATCGTCGATCACTTGACCAAGATTCCCGGCATCGCCAACATCCGCTCCAGCTTTGCGCTAAAGCAGGTGAAGTACCAGACCGCCTTGCCGTTGCCGGCCACGGCAAGGCGCGGTGCTTGATCCGCGCGGTCAGACAGGCGCCTGCCGCACGACATACATTTCCAGCACTACAACCCGATTTATGCCGCAGACAAAAAGGAGACACGCAATGCATCGAGCCCGACACTGTTGGACCAATCACGTCATGCTCTTCATGGCTCTCGCCATGACATGGGCGGCGCTACCTGCGCTGGCGCAGAGCGCTTACCCGACGCGGCCGGTGAAGCTGATCGCACCGTTCCCGCCCGGCGGCTCCAGCGACGTATTGGCGCGCCTGTTGGCGCAAAAGCTCACCGAGTCGCTGGGACAGCCGGTCGCCGTCGAGAACCGCCCCGGTGCCGGCGGCAACATCGGCCACGAAATCGCGGCCAAGAGCCCGGCTGACGGCTATACCCTGCTGCTCTCGAACAGCAGTTCGGTGGTCACCAACCCGCACCTCTACAAGCGACTGGGCTTCGACCCGATCGGCGACTTCGCGCCGATCTCGATGGTAGCCACCGCCGGCCAGGTGCTGGTGGTGCATCCGTCGATAGCGGCCAACAACGTCGCAGAACTGACCGCTTTGCTGAAAAGCAAACCGGGCCAGCTCAACTTCGGTTCCGGTGGCAAGGGCATCCAGTCGCACATCAGCGGCGAGATGTACAAGAGCGCGGTCGGCGTCAACATGGTGCACATTCCCTACAAGGGCACGATTCAGGCCGTCACCGATCTGGTGGCCGGGCAGATTCAGATCGCGTTTTCCGACATGGTGCCGGCCATGCCGCAGATCAAGGCGGGCAAATTACGCGCCCTGGCGGTCACCAGCCCGCAACGCTCGGCCGCGCTGCCAGACGTGCCCACCATGGTCGAAGCCGGCGTGCCGAATTTCGACGCCAGCGTCTGGTGGGCGCTGGTCGCACCCAAAGGGACGCCGGCGGAAGTCGTCAACCGCATCAATGCCGACCTGGCCAGAATCATGACCCTGCCCGACCTGCGCGAGACCTACGCCAAGCTGGGTGTAGCCACAGCCCACAGCACACCGGCCACGGTCACCGAAACGATCAAGGCGGAATCACCGCTGATGGCGAAGATTCTCAAGGCCGCCGGAGTCGATCCCGAGTAGTGCGGCGCACGCGCTCGCGGTGCACAGCCAGGCGTGTAACTGGCGCGCCCGATTGTGGGTAAGCTGTCGCCATGACGACACCGCAAACCCAAGCCCAAAACGCTGCATCCCCGTGGCTGGCTCGCCTGCAACCAGGATTTTTCGGCATCCCGTTGGGCCTGATTGGCCTGACAAGCGCGTGGCAGCGACTGGTTCCGCTCGGCATCACCGTTGGCAATCCAGTCTCGTTCTACTTGTTCGCCGTCGCCCTCGCCCTTTTCGTGCTTCTGCTGGTCCTGTGGCTTTGCAAACTGGCACGCCATATCGGTGTGGTACGCAACGAATGGCGCCATCCTGTACAAGGCCCCTTGCTTGCCCTGGCCCCGATGACAATGCTGCTGACCATTGCCCTCGTAGCGCCCCTATTGCCGGGCTTGGTCGATCTCTGGCTGGCGCTCACAATGGCGGCGCTGGCCTTGGTGGGTGCAATGGCCTGGCAACTGGTGGCGCGCTTGACCAGCGGCCAGATCGCAGCTGAACTGGTGACCCCGGTTATTTATCTGCCCCCGCTGGGCGGCGCCTTCATCGGTGCCCTGACGCTCAATGCCCTGGGCTTTGCCGGCTTCGCAGCCCTGCTTGCCGGACTCGGCCTGAGCGCCTGGGCGCTGCTGGAAGTACGGGTTCTCAACCGCCTGTTCAGCTCGCCACTGCCGCCGCCACTGCGCGCGACTATCGGCATGGAGTTGGCGCCCCCGGCCATTGTTGCACTGGTGGTTGCCAGCTTGTGGCCGAGCTTGCCGGTGGAAGTATTGCTGGTGTGCCTGGGGGTGGCGTGCGGACCGCTGTTGGCGGTGTTGACGCGCTGGCGCGCCTGGACCGCCGTGCCTTTCTCGGCCGGTTTCTGGTCGTTCTCTTTTCCGCTGGCTGCGCTGGCGGGCGCGACGGTGGAGGCGGTGCGGCGCGGCGGCTGGCCGCCGGGCGTCGCCCTCGCGGTGGTGGCGCTTGCGAGCCTGGTGATCGCGTATCTCGCGCTGCGAACACTGATGCTTCTGCTGCGCGGCCGCTTGCTGCCGCCCAACTGACGACACACATTTCAGCGGCGCTGCATCGCCTGGTTGTAGAAACTTGCATCGTAGTAACGCACCGCGTCTGTCAGATTCTTCTTGGGCAGCCCGTACTTGGAGCGCAGTTGCAACACCGTATTGACGCCCTCCATGTCGATCTGGGCCTTTTTCTGGAACCCCTCCTTACGGGGTCGTGCGACATCGTGCTGGTGCCCGGATGGGTGTCGAACATTGAATACATTGACCCACCAGAAGCGAATAAAGCCGTGCCGCATCATAATGGGGGAAAGTCCGCCGTTTTGCAGGTAAAATCCTTCGTGTGAACCGCTTCTTCGCCATTTTATTGCTTGTTGTCGTACCGACCCAGTACGTCTGGTCGATGGCGCAGAGCGTTCACGGCCATCTGGACGGCGATGCGTCGATGATGGTATTGCATACGCATGGTGATGACCATCAATCGGTTGATCACCATGACGGCGACGGGCTCGCAGATAGCCAATCGGGCGCGGTGCTCGATGCCGGGGACAGTACGACGGGTCAAGGCGATCACGAGAGTCACTATCACCCGATATTCAGCACCCTTGTCTTCGAGCTGGTGCTAGAACCGACTCAAGTTGCGCCGGCCGGACCGCCTTCGTGGTGGTCTGAAGCGTTCAAGTCCCACATCCCTTCGCAGTTCGACCGCCCCCCTTCAGCTCTCCTGTAAGGCCGGCGGTCTCGTCTTGCCCCCGCTGCCCCGGCAGCATGCTGCGCATTGACCTCGTTCCGCCGGTGCCTCGCCCCTTTTTTTGTTGGCGACTGGAGACACCGATGGGACATGCCATTTCAAGAAATCTGCCCGTGCAGCCAACCGGCGCACGGACGCAATGCGAATCAAGCGAGGCCGCGATGGCGTTGCCTGTCTTGGCACTTGCCGACTTTTTACCGGCAAGCAGAAGCGTCCTACTGGCTGCGCTACTGCTTGCTGCAACCGCTACGGCAACCTATGCCGCCGGAGCACCGCCTTTCGCCGAGCTGCTTCAACTGTCGTTGTCCGACGCCCCGGCGCTGCTCGAACAGGCCGCCAACGTGCGGGCTGCGGACGCCAGCGCCCGCCAGGCCCGCGCCTGGCTGAATCCGAGCGCCAGCGCAACGTTCGAGAATATCGGCGCGCCCCAAAACGCGGGCGCCAGCCAGCGCCAGGATACCTATTCGGTGACACAGCCTTTCGAAATCGGCGGCAAGCGCGCCGCTCGAATCGAAGTCGGCGAGCGCGGCCTGGCAACTGCACAGGCCCGCGATCGGCAGGCAAGAGTCACGTTTTCCGCGGAACTGGCGCTTGCGTATGCCACGGCTGAAGCTATGCAGGAGCGCAAAGTCCTGGCCGGCGAGGAACTGGCGCGCGCCAACGAAGATCTGCGCGCGGTGCGCGCGCTGGTCCACGCCGGGAGGGAGGCGCAACTGCGGGTTGAACAGGCCACCGCCAGCGCGGCCGCCGCCAGGGCGGCTGAGCAGGCGGCCTCCGCCGACGCCATCGAGGCGCTGGAACGACTGTCGGCGCTGGTCGGTGCCAGCGAGTCCTATACCGCCATCAACCGCCCGTTCCTCGCCAGTGCCGTCGCCTATCGGCCGCCCGCAAGCCGGAACCCGCAGGAGGCGCCGGCGGTGGTCACCGCGGCTGCCGAACGCGATGCGCTTGCCGCCCAGATCCGGTTGGAAGAAAAGAAATCGATTCCGGATATCGGTCTGACGGCGGGAACACGAACCTTCGGCTGGACCACCGGCAACGCGCTGGTGGTTGGCGTTTCCATGTCGATTCCGCTGTTCGACCGCAACAGTGCGGGCATCGATGCTGCCCGCTACCGCGCCACCGCAGCCGATGCGCGGCTGGAGGCAGCGCGCCTGGAAGCCGCCGCGGCCCGTCGTTCCGCCGGGGCGCGAGTCGCCGCTTCGGAACAAAGGTTGGAAGCGGCCATGCAGGGTGAAGGCGCGGCAGCCGAAGCCTACCGTCTGGCGCGCATCGGCTATGACGCCGGCAGGACTTCGCTGCTCGAACTGCTGGCGATACGTCGCGCGCTGACTGACGCGAGGCTGCTGGCGATTGACGCCCGCCTGGCGCGGGTGCGCGCAATCGCCGCACTCTCAGTGGCCGATGGCCGCATTGCATTTGGAGACCTGAAATGATCGAATCGGGACGCGGGCAAATCAACCGGGCGACGCTGGTCTTGATCGCTGCCGCGGCGGGCGGGTTGGGAGCGGGCGCGATGTACTGGGCACAATCGAAGGGCACGTCGGCGCCGATTTTGGCTGCGGTCGTGGCCCCCGAGCCCAAGGAAGCGGCGCCGCTCGAAATCAGGATTCCGGCCGAATATCTCGCCGCCGCCGATATTTCCGTTGAGGCGGTCGCGGCCGGCGGGGTCGACGCCGAGATTCTCGCCCCGGCTACCGTCGCCGCCCTCCCTGGCGGAGAGGCGACCGTGGTGGCGCGCGCGTCCGGCACGATTGCGCGCGTCAATCGCCGGCTCGGCGATGCAGTGAAGGCAGGTGAGGTGCTCGCCCTGGTCGACAGTCTGGATGCCGCCGCCATGTCCGCCGACCGCAGCGTGGCGCTCGCCAAGGCGGCACTGGCGCGCAAGAGCTATGAACGCGAAAAGAGCCTGTCCGACCAGGGGGTCACGCCGCGCCAGGACATGGAGACGGCGCAAGCCGCC
>JAYVWK010000430.1:0-5462 GCA_043786185.1 Burkholderiales bacterium | reverse complement strand
ACGGGTAAGCCCAAAGGTGTGCAACGCGATGTTGGTGGTTATGCAGTGGCCTTGGCTTCTTCGATGAAACAAATATTCTGTGGCAATGCAGGCGAGACTTACTTCGCTACTTCGGATATTGGCTGGGTCGTGGGGCACTCGTATATCGTGTATGGACCACTGATCGCGGGTATGGCGACCATCATGTATGAAGGCACGCCGCTGCGTCCGGACGCCGGCATCCTGTGGAAGATCGTCCAGGACTACAAGGTCGCGGTGATGTTCTCGGCGCCTACCGCGATTCGCGTGCTCAAGAAGCAGGACCCCGCCTACTTGGCGAAATACGATTTGTCTTCCCTGAAGGCACTGTGGCTGGCCGGCGAGCCGCTCGACGAGCCGACTTCGCGCTGGATCGCCGACAGCCTCAAGCGCCCGGTGGTCGACAATTACTGGCAGACCGAAACCGGCTGGCCGATCCTTACCTATCCCTTAGGGCTTGAGGACCGGCCGCGCAAGTTCGGCAGCCCGGGCTATCCGATGTATGGCTACGATGTGCGGCTGCTGCACGAGTCGACCGGCGCCGAAGTGGCGGTAGGCGAGAAGGGCGTGGTGGTGATCGTGCCGCCGCTGCCGCCGGGCTGCATGACAACCGTATGGGATGACGACGAACGCTACGTCAATACCTATTTCAGGAGCGTGCCGGGGCGTCTAGTCTATTCAACCTTCGACTGGGGCATTCGCGATGCCGACGGCTGTCACTTCATTCTTGGCCGTACCGACGACGTGATCAACGTCGCCGGGCACCGCTTGGGCACGCGCGAGATCGAGGAAGCCATTTCCTCGCATGCGGCGATTGCCGAAATCGCGGTGGTCGGCATTGCGGACTCCCTGAAGGGGCAGGTGCCAGTCGGTTTCGCAGTGGTCAAGGATGTGGCCTTGATCGCCACGCTTGCCGATCGTATGGCGCTCGAGGGCGAGATCATGAAGACGGTAGACACCCAGTTGGGTGCCATCGCCCGCCCGAGTCGCGTTTATTTCGTGTCCCTGCTGCCGAAGACGCGTTCGGGCAAGGTGCTCAGACGTTCGATCCAGGCGATTTGCGAGGGCCGCGACCCGGGCGACCTGACCACCATCGAGGATCCGGCGGCGCTGGCGCAGTTGCAACAGGCGATGCTGCCGGGCTGACCGGCATTCCGCTGTGGCCGCACCGTGCGGTGCGCAAACCCGGCCGCCGCTGTAGCCGGCCGCGCGCCGCGGCTTAAGCGATGCCCAGTTCCTGTTGTTCCAGGATGCGCAGCTTCTGGGTCGAGAAGCGCCGTGCATCGACGCGCTCCATCGATTCGCTGACCGCTTCCGGATGGCGGGCCTCGACCCAGGCGTGAAAGCGCGCGGCGGTGTCGGTGAATTCGTTGTGCTTGGACAGGCGCATCGCCGCCAGCAGCAGGTTCCAGATCCACACCTTCGGACCCTTGATGGTGCGTGGCAGCAGCGAGGCGATGACGGCTTCGTAGTTTTCCAGCGTCATGCAGTAGTTCAGGTAGCCGGCCAGCGAGCGGTCATCGAGTTCGGTGGTGGTGACGAAGGCCACTTCGATGGCGGCGGCCGCGCGCCGCAGTTGCTGTGCTTCCTCGCTGACCGAGCGTGGCAGGGCGTCGTCGATGGCGGACGTGGCAGGCGCTTGTGGCGCACGTGCGCTGGCGGCGCCGGCCACGGTCTGCGCAGCCTTGTCGTAGGCGGCGGCGCGGGCGAACGCGCGCGCCCGTTCGGAAAGGTCAAGCAGCGGGCTGTGCTCGGGCAGGCCATCGGCCACGCTGTCGATCTCACCGGCCAGGCGCGCCAGAGCTTCGACAGGGAAGCGAATGCGCGCCAGTTCGCGATCGATGGTCTGGTTGAGTGCGCACAGGAGCGGCAGCGTACGCGCGCGCACGGCATCGCGCAGCACGTAGCGCAGATCCAGCCGCAATCCGGCACGCACCGCATCGGGTACCGGATACAACATTTCGCCCAGGTTGGCCGGCGCCGTCTGCACGACGGGCGCAGCCTTGCGCGGGGTGGTTTGCGTAAGCTCCTGCAAGTGCCTCTCCTGATTCCTTAGATGGCGCCGGCGTAAGTTTGCCGTATGCCGGCGGGGGTTGGCGCCCGGCTCGTTTCTGCCGGCTCTTTGCGCCCGCCTCCCGCATGCGAGCCCATGTGCTCAAGGCTGACTAACGGCCGAGGCGGCGCCAAACTTGAGGGCGGCGTGCCGATCGTCGTCGATGGCCAGTGCGTGGGTGCGGTCGGCATCTCAGGCGTGAAGTCGGCCGAGGATGCGTAGATCGCGCAAGCCGGGATCAAGGCGCTCCTGGGTTGAGTGCGAGCGTGGCGCGATACAGGCGGTGGCCGGAGGCTGCGTACTTGCGCTCGAAGGGCGTCAGAGGCGCATCCGCGATGAAACTTTCCGGGCACACCGCCAGACCTGTCAGCAGGTTCACCGCCTGGGCGAATTCCTCGATATAGATATGCCAATTGCTGCGGCACTCGATATGCCCGCCCAGCGCCAGCACGGTCGGGAAGATCGGGTGGGCGGGCCAGCGGCGCATCACATGACGCGGCTTGGGCCAGGGGTTGGGATACAGCAGGTACTGCGCATGCGGTGCGATGCGCTCGCCTGCCAGCAAGGTCCAGAAATCGACGGCGTCGGCACGCAGAAACAGTGCGTTCGCGGGTTGCTCGGCGCGCGCGTCGGCGCGCGCAAGGCGCACGGCCGACTGGTCGATGCCGACCACCAGCCGCTGCGGCGCCGCGCGCGCCAGCGCGCAGGTACTTTCGCCGGTGCCGCAGCCGACATCCAGAATCGGTGCGGCTTGGCGATCCCAGGCGTCCAGAAAACGCTCGAAAGCGGCCACGCTGTAGGGCGCGGGCGGCTTGCGAAAAGCGTGTGCCGCATGTTTTGCCACCAGTTGTGCCAGCAGGCGGTGCGGTCCGGTCTGCGGGCTTGCAACCGGGCGCGAGCTTGCAATTGGAAGTGGCTGGTTCATCGGTGGCAGCAAAGAGCGCATTATGCGGCGGCATCTTCCCATGCGGTCGCTGCGCGGCTTGTAAAGCGCTTGCCAATTTTTGGGGCTCGTGTATCATCCGCAACAATTAAGTAAGTGCTTAATAAAAACCAACGGGCTGCCTTGGTCGCATTCAATGCCTGGTGCCAGTTGCGTGAGCAGTGCAACATGCGCCATGCTTCTGCATGCACGGATTTTCGAGCATTCCAGGACCATTCATTGAAGAGGGAAAGATACGATGGCTGCTGTACTGAGTTTTCCGCACGTGGGTAACCCGGCTCCCGGCGACGTCGATCCGCAGGAGACCCAGGAATGGCTGGAAGCGCTGGAAGGGATTCTGCAGCGCGAAGGACCAGAGCGCGCCCATTTCATCCTCGAAGCCTTGGTCGACAAGGCGCGGCGCAGCGGCGCCTACCTGCCCTACAGCGCCAACACCGCTTACATCAACACCATCCCGACCCATCTCGAAGCCAAGAGCCCCGGCGACCATGCGCTGGAAGAGCGGATTCGCTCGATCACGCGCTGGAACGCGATGGTCACGGTGGCCAAGACCAACAAGGGCGACGGTGACTTGGGCGGCCACATCGCCAGTTTCGCCTCGGTCGGCACGCTGTTCGGCATCGGCTTCAACCATTTCTGGCATGCGCCCACCGCCGAGCACGGCGGCGACCTGATCTACTTCCAGGGCCACAGCGCGCCCGGAATCTATGCGCGTGCCTACCTGGAAGGGCGCTTGTCGGAGGCCCAGCTTCTCAACTTCCGGCGTGAGGTCGACGGCAAGGGCATCTCCTCATATCCGCACCCGTGGCTGATGCCGGCGTTCTGGCAATTCCCCACCGTGTCGATGGGGCTGGGGCCGTTGCAGGCCATCTATCAGGCGCGCTTTCTCAAGTATCTGCATGCGCGCGGCTTAGCCGACACCAGCCGCCGCAAGGTCTGGGTGTTCTGCGGCGATGGCGAGATGGACGAGCCCGAATCGCTGGGTGCGATCGGCTTAGCGGTGCGCGAAAAGCTCGACAACCTGATTTTCGTCGTCAACTGCAACCTGCAGCGCCTCGATGGCCCGGTGCGCGGCAATGGCAAGATCATCCAGGAACTGGAGGCCGATTTCCGCGGCACTGGCTGGAATGTGATCAAGCTGATCTGGGGTTCCTACTGGGACCCGCTCCTGGCACGCGACTCGACCGGCTTGCTGCACAAGCGCATGGAAGAGGCGGTCGACGGCGAGTACCAGAACATGAAGGCCAACGACGGCGCCTACGTGCGCGAGCATTTTTTCGGCAAGTATCCGGGCTTGAAGGAAATGGTGTCGCGCCTGTCGGACGATGACATCTGGCGCCTGAACCGCGGCGGCCATGATCCGCACAAGATCTACGCGGCCTATCACGCGGCGGTCAACCACAAGGGCCAGCCGACGGTGATCCTGGCCAAGACCATCAAGGGTTATGGCCTGGGCAAGCAGGGCCAGGCGAAGAATCCGACACACCAGTTGAAGAAACTCGACATCGAAACCATTCGCGACTTCCGCGACCGCTTCAATATTCCGGTGCCGGACGCCAAGCTGGAAGAACTGCCGTTCTACAAGCCGGCCGAGTCCGACCCCATCATGCAGTACCTGCACGAGCGTAGGCGTGCGCTCGGCGGCTATTTGCCGCAGCGCCGCCTGCGCGCTGCCGAAACGCTGACGACACCGCCGCTGGAGGCCTTCGATGCGCAATTGAAGGCCAGCGGCGCAGGGCGCGAGGTCTCGACCACCATGGCCTTCGTGCGCATCCTGACCCAGCTGGTGCGCGACAAGAGCATCGGCAAGTATGTGGTGCCCATCGTTCCCGACGAGGCGCGTACCTTCGGCATGGAAGGCATGTTCCGCCAACTGGGCATTTATTCGGCGGAAGGGCAGAAGTACACCCCGGTCGACAAGGACCAAGTGATGTACTACCGCGAGGACGCCGCGGGCCAGGTCTTGGAAGAGGGCATCAACGAGCCCGGCGCGTTCAGTTCGTGGATGGCGGCGGCCACCTCCTATGCGAACTCGAACCGCATCATGATCCCGTTCTACATCTACTACTCGATGTTCGGGTTTCAGCGCATCGGCGATCTGGCTTGGGCGGCGGGCGACTTGCGCGCGCGCGGCTTCCTCTTGGGCGGTACCGCCGGGCGCACTACGCTCAATGGTGAGGGCCTGCAGCACGAGGACGGTCACTCGCATCTGATGAGTGCGACCATCCCCAACTGCGTCTCGTATGACCCCACTTACTCGTACGAGCTGGCGGTGATCATCCAGGCCGGACTCAAACGCATGGTGGAGAACCAGGAGGATGTGTACTACTACATCACCCTGATGAACGAGAATTACGAGCATCCCGCAATGCCCAAGGGCATCGCGGCGCAGATTCTCAAAGGCATGTATCGCATCCGGCCGGCCGTAGCCGACAAGACGGCGTCCAA
>JAYVWK010000429.1:0-4540 GCA_043786185.1 Burkholderiales bacterium | reverse complement strand
CTTGAGTTTCACCCAAAACGATTCGGCGACCGTGCGCCACAAACCGAGGCAAACATGAAATCCGCATCCCTTTCCGCTTTGCTGGCATTGCTGTGCGCGGCGTTCAGCATGGCTGCGCAAGCACAATCATTTCCGACCAAGCCAGTCCGCTTCATCGTCCCGTTCGCTCCCGGCGGGCAATCCGACGTGGTCGCCCGCACCGTCGGCCAGAAGCTCTCCGAACGCTGGGGCCAGCCGGTGGTGATCGAGAACAAGCCGGGAGCGGCCACTACCATCGGCGCCGATTTCGTCGCCAAGTCGCCGCCCGACGGCTACACCATCCTGCTATCTCCGGCGCCTTTCGTGATCACCCAGTACGCCTATCCCAAACTGCCCTACGACAGCCGGCGCGATTTCACCCCGGTGACACTTCTGGTCACCAATCCACTGGTGGTCACGGTCAATCCGGCGCGCATGTCGGTCAAGACCATGGCCGAGTTCGTTGCCATGGTGAAAAAAGACCCCGGCAAGCTCTCCTACGGCACGCCCGGCAACGGCAGCCTGCCGCACCTGGCGGTCGAGCTGTTTCGGCTGCAATCCGGCATCGACGCGATTCACGTGCCCTACAAGGGTGGCGGCCCGGCGGTGCTGGACTTGGTCGGCGGGCAAATCGCCTTCATATTCGCAAGCCCCCTTGAGGTGATGCCGAATGTCAAGGCAGGCAAGTTGAACGTCCTGGCGGTCAGCTCGGCGCGCCGGGTGTCCTATTGGTCCGAGGTACCCACGCTCAAGGAAGCCGGCTTTCCGCAGTACGAGGCCTATGCCTGGTTTGGCGTCACTGCGCCGGCGGCCACACCCAAGGACGTGGTGGCGAAGCTCAATGCCGACATCGTCGCAGCCCTCAAGTCGCCCGAGGTTGCCGAGCGCCTCATCGCCCAGGGCGCTGACGTGGCCGGCAGTTCGATCGAAGAATTCGCCCGTTTCCTCGACGCCGAGCATGGTCGCTGGTCGGCTGCGGTGAAAGCCGCCAACGTGATTGTTCAATGAACCGGAGACTGCCTTGAAGATTCTCAAAACCTACCCCGAAGGCACGCCCTTCACCGGCAAGATCGGCCGCACCGCTGCCACCTCCGAGCCCGCCTGGCCGTTGCCGACCCAGGCCAAGCCCGGTGCCCCCAACGTGCTGGTGATGCTGCTGGATGACGTCGGCTTCGCGCAACTCGGCTGCTACGGCTCCGACATCGCAACGCCCACCTTCGACCGGCTGGCCGCAGGCGGCCTGCGCTACCGTGATTTCCACACCACCGCGATCTGCTCACCCACTCGCGCGTGTCTTCTCACCGGCCGCAACCATCACTCCAACGGCGTGGGCATCATCCAGGAGATGGCCACCGGCTATCCGGGCTACAACGGCATGGTGCCGAAGGAAAACGGCTTCTTGTCTGAGATGTTGTTGGCCCAGGGCTATGCCACCTTCGCCATCGGCAAGTGGCATCTGACCTTAGCTGGTGAATATGCCTCCGGCGCGTCGAAGGCACGCTGGCCGCTGTCGCGCGGCTTCGAGCGCTACTACGGTTTTATCGGCGGCAAGACCAGCCAGTTCTCGCCCACCCTGATTCACGACAGCCACTACATCGCGCCGCCCTTCACCGGCGACGAGAGTTATCACCTGAATGCGGATCTGGCCGACCGCGCCATCGAGTATCTGGTCGACTTGCGCACGGTGGCGCCGGAGAAGCCGTTCTTCATGTACTACTGCCTGGGCGCCGGCCATGCCCCGCATCAGGTCGAGCGCGAATGGATCGACAGCTACCGCGGCAAGTTTGACTGCGGCTGGGATGCCTGGCGCGAGCAAGTGTTCGCGCGGCAACTGAAGTCCGGCATCGTGCCGCCTGGCACCAAACTCGCGCCGCGCCCCGATCAGGTCAAGGCCTGGGACAGCCTTTCGGCTGACGCGAAAAAACTCTATGCGCGGCAAATGGAAGTGTTCGCCGGTTTCCTGGAGCAGACCGACCACCATATCGGGCGGGTGATCGCGCACCTGGAAAAAATGGGCGAGTTGGACAACACCATCATCATGCTCGCCTCCGACAACGGCGCCTCGGCCGAGGGCGGCGAGCACGGCTCATTCAACGAATGCCAGTTTCCCAACCGCATCGAGCCCTCCATCGAAGACAACCTGAAGCACCTCGATGATTGGGGCGGCATCAAGTCGTTCACCAACTACGCCTGGGGCTGGGCCTGGGCTGGCAACACCCCATTGCGGCGCTGGAAACGCTATCTGCACCAGGGCGGCATGAGCGATCCCTTGATCGTGCACTGGCCAAAGGGCATCAAGGCACGTGGCGAGGTGCGTGGCCAGTATGCCCATGTGGTCGACATCACTCCGACCCTGCTCGACGCGCTCGGGTTGGCAGCACCACGGGTACTGAACGGCATCCCGCAACGCCCGCTGGAAGGCAGCAGTTTCGCCCACACCTTCAACGACGCGCAAACGCCCACTGCCAAAAGCGTGCAGTACTACGAGATGATCGGCTCGCGCGCCATCTGGGCCGACGGCTGGAAAGCGGTGGTCGAGCAGCCGCAGGGCGACTTCATGACCGAGGCGATGCTCGACGCGCAGAAGTGGGAGCTCTACCATGTGGCCGTTGACTTCTCCGAGAGCAACAACCTCGCTGACCAGCACCCGGAGAAACTCAAGGAGCTGATCGAACGCTGGTGGATCGAGGCCGGCAAGTACAACGTGCTGCCGCTGGATTCGCGCATGCAACTGCGCATGGGCGAGCGCAAGCCCTCTACCGTCTCGCAGGGCAATCGCCATGTGTACTACCCGGGCATGGCGGCGCAGTTCGAATACACCGCGGTGAACCTGAAAAACCGTTCGCACAGCATCACCGCCGAGGTCGACATTCCTGCCGGCGGCGCCGAGGGCGTGTTGCTGGCGCACGGCAGCTGGTTCGCCGGCTATTCGCTGTATATCAAGAACCGGCGCCTGACCTATGTGCACAACTACCTGGGCTTGGAGGAATACCGTGTCAGTGCAACCGAAGACCTGCCGACGGGCAAGGCCGTGCTGCAGTTCCGCTTCACCCGCACCGGCGAACACCAGGGCCGCGGCAGCCTCTTGGTCAATGGAAAGCCGGTGGGAGAAGGAGAAATTCCGCGCACCATTCCGGCGGTGATCGAAACCTCCGGTGAGGGCCTGTGCTGCGGCTACGACTCCGGCGTGCCGGTCACCACGGACTATGTCTCGCCGTTCCGCTTTACCGGGCATATCGCCCAGGTGGTGGTGGAAACCGGCGAGGCGGCTGTAGCTGATGCCGACGCACAAGTGCGCACTGCCTTCACCGACCAATGATTCACAGGATAAGCCTCGTGCAAAAACCATTCCGCCGGCTGCTCATCAGTGCTGTGACCTTGAGCGCCGTCTGCGGCGTTGCAAGCGACATCCATGGGCAAGCCTATCCGTCACGCCCGATCAAGCTGATCGTGCCCTACGCCCCCGGCGGCAATACCGACATCGTCGCGCGCATCTTCGGGCAAAAGCTCGGTGAACGCATCGGCCAGCCGGTGGTGTTCGACAACCGCGGCGGCGCCACCGGCACCTTGGGAGTCGGGGTGGCCGCCAAGTCGCCGGCCGACGGCTACACCATCGTCATCGGCGATCTCGGTTCGATGGTGATCGCCAACCACGCGATTCCCAATCGACCCTACGACCCGCTCAAGGACTTCGCGCCGATCGGCCTTGTGACCGGCGTTTCGATCGTGGTCACGGTCAACCCGAAGTCACCGGTCTTAGGCTTTGAGGACTTGCTGGCGCGTGCCCGTGCGCAGCCGGGCCGAGTGGCCTATGGCACTTCGGGCATCGGCTCGCCCAGCCACATGGCGATGGAACTGGTGCAATCGATGACTAAGGCCACCTTCCTGCATGTGCCGTTCAAGGGCGGCGCGCAAGCGGTGACGGCACTGATCGGCGAGCAGATCGATTTCCTGGTCGACGGTGCCGCCTTCGGCCAGGTCAAGGGCGGGCGCCTGAAGGCAGTGGCGGTGACCGGGCCGCGCCTGCCGGCGCTGCCGGATACGCCGGGCATCGGTGAAACCGTCAAGGGTTTCGAGTTCACCAACTGGTGGGGCTTCCTGGCGCCGGCCGGCACGCCTGCCGAGGCAATCAACCGGCTCAACGAGGAGTTCAAGCAGATCGCAGTGCTGCCCGAAATCCGTGAACGCCTGAGCGGGCTGGGCTTAGCCGCGCGCAGCGGCACGCCACAGCAATTCGCCGATCACTTGAAGAGCGAGACCGAGAAGATCGGCCGTATCGTCAAGGACGCCAACATCAAGTTCGAGTAGGGACCGATGCGACCAACGCCAACCCTGCCAAGGAAGCATGTCTTGCCCGCGCAAACGGGCATCCATCGCCTGACCCCATGAGCAAACCCAACATCCTCTGGTACTGCGCCGACCAGCAGCGCTACGACACCATTCGGGCGCTGGGCCAGCCGCATATCGCCACCCCCAACCTGGATGCGCTGTGCGCCAGTGGCGTCGCCTTCAAGCGCGCCTA
>JAYVWK010000428.1:0-5298 GCA_043786185.1 Burkholderiales bacterium | reverse complement strand
ACAACAGATGTTCCACCAGACCCTTTACCAGCAACCGCCTTCGGCACGGCTTTCTTCGCCGCCGGCCTGGCGACCGCCTTGGCCGCAACCGGAACCTTGCCGCCAGCTTTGGCAGCTTTCGCGGCAACCGCCCTGGCCGCAACCGCAGCACGCACTTTCTTCACCAGTGCCTGTGCTTCGACCGCTGCCTTCTTCGCCGCGGCAGCAGCGGCAAGCTTGGCTTTCTCCGCCGCAGTCTGCACCATCACTCGCTTCTGGCCCCACAACTCCTCCAAGTTGTAATACTGGCGCGCCACCGGCTGCATGATATGCACGATCGCATCGACACAATCGACCAGCACCCACTCCCCGGTTCCGCCACCTTCGACGCTGACAATCCGGCCACCGGCTTGCTTGACCTGGTCCACCACGTGCATGGCCATCGCTTTGGTCTGGCGCGCCACGTCGGCAGTGGCGATGATCACGCGGTCGAATTCCTGCGAGCCACCGGTGGTATCGAACACCATGATGTCGCGCGCCTTGATGTCATCCAAGGCTTCGACAATGATCGACTGCAGTTTGCGGATTTCCAAATTCACCTCTACTGGTATAGGTCGTGCTTGAGAATGTATTCATAGACCGCCGCCGGCAACAGGTAGCGCGCCGATACCCGCGTGCGCACCAGTGTGCGGATTTGCGACGACGATATCTTGAGCGGCGTCATCTCGATCGAAAACACGCGCCCGGCCGGCTCGGCGAGCGCGTTGATGTCGTTGGTCAGCCGTTGCGTGACCATGGCGGCCAGCGCCGCCGGCAGTTGTCCCAGATCGAAGGGTTCGTTGGCGCGGCGGGCAACCGCCACATGCGCGAATTCGAACAGTTTCTGCCAGCGGCTCCAGGTCGGCAGATTGAGGAACTGGTCGGAGCCGACGATCATCACCAGCGGCCGCGACGCGCCGAATTCGCGGCGCATGCTGGCCAGCGTGTCGACGGTATAGGTGGGGCCGGAACTATCGGATTCGCGCGCATCGACCTTGAAGCGCGGATTGGACTCAACCGCCAGGCGCACCATCTCGATGCGATGCTCGATCGGCGCGATCAGGCCGGAACGTTGCCAGGGTTTTCCGGCCGGCACCAGCCGCACCTGGCCAAGCTTGAGCGAATCGGCGCATTCCTCGGCCAGCCGCAGGTGACCGAAATGAATCGGATCGAAGGTGCCGCCGAGAATGCCTAGCGCTTCGTTGTTGGCAGCCAATATGCCGGTTCTGTTGGACGCATCAAATCTGATTCTATCCGAGAACCCGCCGCCCGCCGAAAGCGCGCTGCGCGCATGAGGCGGCAGCCACGCCCACCCGGCCACGCCGCTCGCAGGCCGCGGCACAAAGGTCGAGCGCGCTGTCGGCACTGGCGGCGCGCAGCAGGTCACGCTGCATGCCGGTGCGCCGCACGCCATACGCATCGAAGCTCTCCAGCATGGTGCAAAAAGGGTCCCAGAAACCATCCACATCGACTAAGCACACCGGCTTTTGCGTGAGGCCAATGTCGTCTAGGGCGAGAATCTCGGTCAGCTCATCGAGCGTGCCGATGCCGCCCGGCAGGGCCACCACCGCGTCGCTCTCCTGCCCTATGCGCCGCTTGCGCTCGGCCAGCGTCGCTACGACATGAAATTCGCCGATGGCGACGTTCGCGCCTTCGCGCTCGATCAGGGCTTGCAGCATGAAGCCTTGCACGCGGCCGCCGGCCGCGTGCGCAGCGCGCGCGGCGATGCCCATCAGGCCGCGCGCACCGCCGCCATACACCAGGCGAATGCCGCGCTCGCCGCACAGGCGCCCGAAATCCGCCGCCAGCTGCAGTGTGGCCGGCGGCAATGCGGCGGACGACGAGCAGTAAAGGCCGATCGAGGAAAGCCCGCTACGCGCGTTCAAACCGTGATGATCTCGTCGAGGCCGATATCGACCGCCGGCGCCGATTGGGTGATGCGCCCGACCGAGATGTAGTCGACCCCGGTCTCGGCGATGGCGCGAATGGTCTCGAGATTGACGCCACCCGAGGCCTCGAGCGGCACCCGCCCGGCGCAGATCCTGACCGCCTCGCGCAGGGTCTCCAGGCTCATGTTGTCAAGCAGGATCATGTCGGCGCCGGCGGCGAGCGCCTCGGCCACCTGTTCCAGGCGGTCGGCCTCGACCTCGATCTTGGTCAATACCGGAATCCCCTTTTGCGCGCGCTTGACCGCAGCGGCGATCGAGCCGCACACCGCGATATGGTTGTCCTTGATCATCACGCCATCGGCCAGCCCCAAGCGATGGTTCTTGGCCCCGCCGACATGGGCCGCATGCTTTTCCAGGATGCGCAAACCGGGCGTTGTCTTGCGCGTATCGAGCAGCACCGCGCGCGTGCCGGCGATGGCCTCGACATACTGCGCGGTCAAGGTGGCGATGCCCGACAGATGCTGCAGGATGTTGAGCGCGGTGCGCTCGGCGCTCAAGAGGCCACGCGCCGGGCCCGACACGCGTGCCAGTACCTGGCCCTTGGCCGCCCGCGCGCCGTCCTCGACTTCGAGCTTGATGACCGACTCCGGCACATAGCGGCGGAACACCGCGGCGGCGATCTCGATGCCGGCGACGACCATCGAATGGCGTGCGTTGATGGCGAATTCGGCACTGGCACGGGCCGGGATCACAAGCTCGCTGGTGAGGTCGCAAAAGCCGATGTCTTCCATCAGCGCGCGTTCGACAAACGACTGGATTTGCAGGCGATCAATCATCTCTGTAGCGTCCTCTTCGGTGTTGTGGGCGGCAAACTCAATCGCCCTTGATGTTGGCGAACTTGACCACGCGTGCGAACTTTTCGATATCGCCCTTGATGAGGCCCATGAGCTCGTCGGCCCCTGTCAGATAGGGATCGATGCCGATGGCGGCCATGCGGCTCTTCGAGTCGGGCAGGTCGACAATGCGCCGTACCTCGGCCTCGATTTTCGCCAGGATCTCGCGCGCCGTACCGGCCGGCGCCATCAGGCCGTACCAGTTGTCGACCTCGTAATCCTTGAGCGCGGCGCCGCCGGCTTCGCGAAAGGTCGGAATCTCGGGCGCGGCCGAAGTGCGTTTCGCGGTAGTCACACCGAGGGCGCGCAACTTGCCGGCGCGTACATGCGGCAACACCGTGGCGGTGGTGGCGAAGACGGCGTCGATCTGCCCGCCAATGGTGTCTAACGTAGCCGGCGCGCAGCCGCGATACGGCACATGCACCACAAAACCCTTGATCAGGAACTTGTGAAGTTCAGCAGCCAGGTGCATCGGCGTGCCAACGCCGCAGGAGCCGTAAGAAAGACGCCCGGGTTGCGCCTTGATCAGCGCGTTGAATTCCGCCAGGGTGTTGGCGGGGACCTTCGGATGCACCGCCAGCACCATCGGTGCGGAGGAAACCAGCATGACGGGGGCGAAATCACGGGTCAGGTTGAACGGCAATTTCGAGTATAGGCTCTCGTTGATCGCCTGGCTGTTGTTGATCATCACCAGCGTATAGCCGTCGGGCGCCGACTTTTGCACCGCCTCCATGCCAAGATTGCCGCCGGCGCCGCCGCGATTCTCGACTAACACCTGCTCCTTCCACACTTCGGTCAGGCGCTGGGCGATCAGGCGCGCGGTGAAATCGGCAGCGCCGCCGGCGGTATAGGGGACGATGATGCGCACCGGCTTGGACGGATAAGCCGTTTGTGCCTGCGCCGGCGTCAACGTCGACAGCAGCAGCAAGGGCGGCAGCAGCGCACACAGACTGCGCAGGTGGAATCGATCCAGCTTCATTGTTTACTTTCCGATCTGAAGAAATGTAATACATCGGCACAGCAACGGGAACCGCATGCACCTAATTCGTACCATTCGCAGCGCGCATGCAAGGGCAAACCCCGGGCCGGTCCCGAACCGGAAGCAGGGATCAGACCCACTCGCGGGCGATCAGGTAATCGGTCATAAGACGTGCCTCGGCGGAGCCAGCCTCCGGCTGCCAGTTGTAGCGCCACTTGACTACGGGCGGCAGGCTCATCAGGATCGATTCGGTACGCCCGCCCGACTGCAGGCCGAAATGCGTGCCGCGATCGAACACCAGGTTGAACTCCACATAGCGACCGCGCCGATAGCACTGCCAGTCGCGCTCACGTTCGCCGAACTCGGTGGCCCTGCGGCGTGCGATGATGTCCGCATAGACTGGCAGGAAAGCATCGCCCACCGCGCGCGTCAGGGCAAAACTGTCGGCAAATCCCGGCGCATTGAAATCGTCGAAAAACACGCCGCCGATGCCGCGCGGCTCGTTGCGATGCTTGAGAAAAAAGTACTCGTCGCAGGCCTTCTTGAAGCGCGGGTAATAGTCGGTACCGAAGGGTTCGAGCGCCTCTCTGCACGCGCCATGAAAGCGCGCCGCGTCTTTCTCGAAGCCGTAATAGGGCGTGAGATCCATGCCGCCGCCAAACCACCAGGCATCCGCCGCGCCCGCGGCACGCGCGATCAGGAAGCGCACATTCATGTGCACGGTGGGGCAAAACGGGTTGTGCGGATGCAGCACCAGCGACACCCCCAGCGCCTCGAAGCCGCGCCCGGCCAGCTCCGGCCGCGCCGCGGTGGCCGATGGCGGCAGGCGGGCGCCGGTCACGTGCGAAAAATTGACACCGCCACGCTCGAATACGCGGCCGTTCTCGATCACCCGGCCGACGCCTCCGCCGCCGAGCGCTTCGCCGCCATCGGCCGGGCGCGACCAGCGGTCGACATCAAACGGCATGCCGTCGATGGTCGCAAGCCCGGCGACGATGCTTTCCTGCAAGCCCAGGAGATAGGTTTTGACAGCGTCAGTGTCGATGTTCATCGGCGCGGGAGCGGCTTGCGGTTGGTTGAAAACGGCATTTTTGCACGATTACCGCCGGCAGCCGCAAGCCTGAATCAGCGCATCGATATCGGCCTAAAGTTTTCTCCCGGCACGCCGTTAGCCAGTCTGTCGGGACACACCCGGCAGCGGCCCCAAGTCAAACCGGGGCCCAACGCAAACCCGCGGAAACGCGGCGGCGCAAAGCTATAGGGCCGGACGCTTGCAAGCGTGTTGGCAGCCAGTTGCCGGAGCCCGAGAACCGATACATCCCGGGCAGGTACTCGATCACACCTGAAAGGATTGGCCCGTGAAAAAATCTCTCCTGGCGGCCAGTGTCGCCTGCTTCGCACTCAACCTCATGCCCGGCACTGCCAGCGCCCAGCCTGCGTTGGGCAAGGTCGACGCGGTCTATGTCGCGATGTCGCAATTCATCCTGCTTGAGTACACCCCCGGCATGCATACCCATGA
>JAYVWK010000427.1:0-3073 GCA_043786185.1 Burkholderiales bacterium | reverse complement strand
GGTTCGCGATCGCGCATCATCCAGTTGCGCTCGCGGCTGATGTGCTCCAACATGCCGCGCACCCGCTGGCTTGCCGGCGCGAACATGGCATCCATCTCGGCCGGACTGCCGAACTCATTGTCGCCGCGCGCGTATCCCGGGCTGCCGAACACCGCCACGTTGTTGAGCACGTCGCCGGCGCGCAGTGCGTACTGCACCAGATGCGTGTTGTGGCCGAACCAGCCGATCACGCACTTGTCGTAGGTATGGTCCTGCACCTGGGCGATCGGAATCACGCCACGATAGGCGAGAAAGCCGGTGACGCGCGGCTCGCCGTCGTTCACCACATACTCGCGCGTGGGCGACAACAGGCCGTCGGCGCCGATCAGGCAGCGCCCGGAAAAGCGTGAGCCGTCTTCGCATTCGATTTCCACATGGGTGCCGCGATCGTCGATCGACGTGAGGCCCTTGGAAGTGAGAAGGGTGACGTGCGGATGCGCCTCACAGGCCGCAAGCCAGGCGCCCAGCAGATCGCGGCGATGGATCACGATGTAGGGGTGCTTGAAGCGTGCCGCGAAGGCGGCGTTGAAGTCCACGCGCGCCCATTCCTGGCTGTCGAGCGCATCCAGAAACACCATGGCTTCGGGAAACACCGCGGTGGGCGCGACCGTTTCCCACAGCCCGTACATTTTCAGGATGCGGGTCGCATTGGGCGCCATCTGGATGCCGTAGCCGATTTCGGTGAATTCGGCGGCTTTTTCGAGCACCGTGACCTCGAAGCCGCGCTCGGCCAGTGCGATCGCGGTGGCGAGACCGCCGAGGCCGCCGCCGCTGACGAGAATGGGATGCTGGGACATGCGCTGTCGGGTCCTGAATTTCCGGGTGCGGGAGCGCATCATACCGCCGCTGGCGGGCGTTCTGCTTGCTCACGGCGAGGCCTTGCGGCCGCGTGGAATCAGGGCGCGAGACTGGCGCGCGGCAGATGTATTCGCAGGCTCTCAGCCGGCGCGTCGGCCGGGCAGGGCCAGCAAACCGGTCGCCAATGCGCTGCCAATCAGGATCACCCCGCATCCCGCGACATCGCGCGCCCCCGGCCACTGGTACAGCAAAGTCGCGTCCCAGAATATGCCGAACATCGGCACCAGGTAGGTCACCGCCAGTGCGCGCGCCGTGCCGATATTTGCGATCAGGCGAAAGTAAAGGATATAGGCGATGCCGGTACTGGCCACACCCGGCACCACGGCCGGCCACCATGCCTGTGCCGAGACCGGGTGTGCCGGCCACAATGCCAACGCCAGCGGTGCCAGCAGCACGGCGGACGCGATTTGTGTGCCGGTGGCGACCGCTAGCGACGGAATGCCGACCAGATAGCGGCGCGCGAAATTGGCAGCGTAGCCGTAGCAGAGTGCTGCCAGCAGGGCGGCGCCGATGGCCAGCGTCACGCCCTCCAAGGGCCTCGCGAACTTGTCGCTCATCAGCACCAGTACACCGCAAAAACCGGTCAGCACGCCGGCAATACGCGAGGCGTTCAGCCGCTCACCCATCCACAGCCAGGCGATCAGTGCGGCCCACAAGGGGGAGCTCGAATTGAGAATCGATGCCAGAGCGCCGGAGATGCTGAGAGAGGCGAAGGCGAACAGGCAAAACGGCAGCGCGGTATTGAATACGCCCATGGCCCATACCGGTGCCAGCGCTCCTTGAGGGTCGCAAGCCCGTCACGCAAAGCCAGCACGGGCAGCAGGAACAAGGCGCCGATGCCGACGCGCATCTCGATCAAGGGGATCGGCCCGAACTCGGGTGCCGCCACCCGCATGAGCAGGAACGAGGCGCCCCAAAGCACGCCCCGCAGCAGCAGATCGACAATATCGCGGGTTTTCAAGCGAGTGCCTTTGCGGACGGACAAGCGAGCATCGAACAACTTGCAGCATACATGCGGCGACTGTGCGCGACCGGCGCAATTCGGACATTCAATCCCCGGCACGCGGCTCAGGCACAATCGCGGCTGCGCGGCGCCCCCGTGTCGCATTCCACCCGCTGTTTCCGGAGACCTTTCATGGCCAATATCGGCTTTCGCATCCTGCCTGCGCCCAAGCGCGCCCCTGCCGCGCTCGTCAAGCAATTCCGCAACGTCGTCGTCGCCCACCTGTCGGACTGCATGAACCGCCTGCCCGGCGCCGACGGCTTGAACCCGATGCACAAGGGCGGCGCCATGCTGGGCGTGGCGCTCACCGTGCGCGTGGCCCCGGGCGACAACCTGATGGTGCACAAGGCGATCGACATGGCAGGTCCGGGTGACGTGATCGTGGTCGATGCCGGCGGCGACTTGAGCCAGGCCATCATCGGCGAAATCATGAGTACCTTAGCCGCCAAGCGCGGTGTCGCCGGCATGGTGATCGATGGCGCGATCCGCGATTCAGGCGCGCTGGCGGCGTCCAAGTTTCCGGTCTATGCGCGCGGCGTCACCCATCGCGGCCCCTACAAAAATGGTCCCGGCGAAATCAACGTGCCGGTGTCGATCGGTGGCATGGTGGTGATGCCCGGCGACATCATCGTGGGCGACGAAGACGGCGTAGTGGCCGTGCCGGTGGATATCGCGCCGATCGTTCTCAAGGCGGCCCGTGCAAAGGCGAAGGAGGAAGACGGCGTGCTGGCCGGCATTCGCAAGGGCAAGGTCGATCGCAGCTGGGTTGACCGTGCTTTGCGCGACAAGGGTTGTGATTTCTAGCAGCATGTCACGCCCATCCCGTTTTTTGCGGTAGGCCCGCACCGAAATCGGGGCATCTACCACCACTTCAAACCCATCCGTATTTCACTATGACTGTTGGACTAACGCTGGGACTCCGCCCCTCAGGCGTTAAATGGAACAGCGGCTTGCGCGCGCGCGCGTTTTCCAGATGCAGGCGAAAGCGTGCCGGCGGAAACGACGTAACGCATGGCTGGGCTTTCAGCGAGAGGAACCCGGTTTTTACCGAACGCTGGGCGGTGCGGCAATGAACTCCGAGGTAAGCGACGCCTGCGGCAGCCACTGTCAGCGGGTCAAAGGGCTCGGACTGCCGGGGGCGGTGGTCGAAATGTTTGTGTTGAGGCGTAAGCG